>JABSQI010000081.1 GCA_013215905.1 Legionellales bacterium
TATTGGCATCCAGTTTTGAGCAAAGATGCTTTATTTTTAAATTATCGATAAAACTCACATCGGCTTCCAATTTTGATCAACAGCGATGTATTTGCTATATTAGCGAAAAAGCTAATATTGGCTTCCAATTTTGAGCAAAGATGCTTTATTTTATACATTATCGATAAAAGACCATATGGGCTTCCAGTTTTGATCAATGTTGATCGATTTGCGATATTAGTAAAAAATCTGAACAAAAGAAGCATTTTAGCAGCCATTTTTTTCTCCTGTTTTTTATGCTCTCTAATTCAATAAACTAAGTTGTGTAATATGAACTCTAAATTAATAAAAAGCAAGTAAATTTCTAAAAAAATACTATTTTTTTGGGATTTTTTATAGATATTTACTAAAAATTGCCTTTTTCATACAAAAAAAATAGCTATAAATAGGAATTTAAAATTATTTTTAGACAATATAAACGTAACTAATAGACTCAATTGGAGTATTCGAGAGAGGTATATTTGGAGACTAAGAGCTAATTTTCTGTATTATAATAGGGCAGAAATTTTCTTTTGTAAGTTTGTTTATTAAAAAAAATAGATGGTGGGGTAGCTTAATATTTCGCTAATTATTTTTGTGTTAATGATTAAATATATATTTATATAGTAATTTTAAAGACAATCTAGAAACCTCATCTGTGAGTTAGATTTCTACCGGCAAGAACTTTATTAGTAGAAATGCTTGAATTAGAGCCAATAGCAACTATATTTGAATCTGATTTGAAATTAGGAATTGAAATTGGGATTAAAGATTTATTTGGTGAAGTTGCAATAATATTTTTAGTTGATTTCCAGTTTTTAAAATCAAATACATGCTCTAGAAATTCAATTTTCCACCAGAATCTCCAGAAATTTCTTCTACTGCAAGAGAAACTCTTTTCTTAGATTGTTTATTTATAAAGTTAAGAGTCTTATTGCTTATTTCTGCTGAATTTATTTCATTGCTTGAAATAGATTGCTCTTGATCTACGCTAATTTTTTCCTTTTGAAATTTAATGTCCCAGATAATTTTACGCTTGCTTCCAGGACAAGTTGCTCTAATTACAATAGTAGGGATAGTTTTCAAATAAGAAGGAGAAAACCAACCAAGAATAGGCTCTTTCTGCCCCTTAACTTTAGACACTGTACAACCATCAGATACACTTGCTTTTATAGAGCCTTCTTTAAAATTAACTATAAATCCTTGTTTGAAAATTTCAGGGTTTAAATCTGGTGCTAGATGTAAGCTAGAAACATAAGTATGCTCTTTTTCAGATTTGATAAAATCTTCAATGCGCAGGTGGTGTCCTGGATTATAAAAAATAGTTCTATTCTGATTAAATAAAAAATTTCTATTAACTGAACCTGTGATTTTAAAACTATCTTGAGTAGTTTCAATCGGTTTTAGTAAAGAACCAGTAAAATCAATTGAATTAATAGGGATATTAGTATTTATTAAAGAAATTGTATTGTGAGCTTTTGCGCTGGTAAAATATTTCCTCATATCGTCTTTTTGATAACCATATTTCCCAGAATCAATAAAAATAAATCTATTAAATTCGTATAGTTCAAAACTTAGCTCGTCAGAATGTTTATGAGCTTTATTGTGAGCCATGCCAGTTACAAACAGCATAGATTGATTTTTAGAGATAGGGGCTGAACGAATTATGGCATAGCCTGATTTAGTAAAATCTCCAACTAGGAAGCATCTATCTTTGTTTAGACAAGTCGGTTCGTTATCTTGGGTAGATAAATCAGGAATGTTTTTTTGAGAACCCGAGCTGTCACCAATTCGTGCTACCATTTTATTAGGGAACAGTAGCCATGGAGAAATTTTTTGTGCTTTTTTAATAATTTTTTCTACATTTGAGATGCCTTTGAGTGCATTAATTTTCATTAATACATCGTATAGAACAAATAGATGATAAGAGGGAGAGTTTTCAGTGTGAATACCCTCATCTGTGAATTGGTGAGACATAATATCTGTGAATTTTCTTTCTATGTAATCTTGGATGCCAATACAAGCAGGATTTGTCTTTGCTGTTTTACATAATAGATTAAGACCACCTATCTGCAATAAGCCATGATTACCAGTGTTAATAAATTTTTCGTCTTTTAGTTTTTCAATATGAATATCAACTAGAGAGAGTAACTTTTCCTTGCTTTGGTTACTAATTTTTATTACGTTTCTCTGGCTGTAATCAAGAAAAAAAGCTAAGCGCATTGCTCTGATCCCGGCAGCCATATCATACCATGAAAATAGATGACTTTTTTTCTCAATGAAATGATAGTTATACCAATCTTCAACAAAGGTAAATGCCTCTAAGACCAAAGATAAATCATTTGTTTTAAAATATTCATTTAATAAAGGATCTGTCATCCTCCAAGCGTTGAGTTGATACCTCCAGTTTCTATCTTTAAATGGATCAGCACCCCAATCAATAGGTAATTTAAGGCTCCAGGCTTTAATGTCTGCACGTGGTTTAAATCCTTCTTGTCTCTGTTGCTTGAGCGTAACTCCGGATCGTAGATTTATGTCGTCCTTTACGACTGTGCCTGCAACATCAAAGGTATAGATAGAGACACATGCAGATAGTATTAATAGCAAGTATTTGTTCATTTCATTTAGAGGTTATTTTTTGCCTATAAAAAATATAACAACTTCTCCACAAATTTACTAGAAAACCCCTACAAGTTTATCGTATTAACATACCATTTTTTACCCACAAGTATACTTGGGATTTTAACATCTCTAGGTATGTATGACATATATTTTTCGTTATATTTCTTTAAATGCTTGAAAAAAATAACTTTCTGTTTTTCATATTTCTCTTCCTAACTATTGCATGCCTAATTTCTTCACAGCAAAATTATTTTATCTTTTACCCCATGCATGGTGATATTTCTTCTTGCACAAGCAAGAGCATAAACGCTAATATCTGTTCCTATAGATTGTTTTGCCTCATTTTGTACAGCAAGTATTCCTAAAGCAAAACATCCGGCGCCAATATCTGTAATTATTTTGTTTTCTAGCAGATTTTTCTCCAATAGATGTTCAATGAACATTGCAGTAATTCTAGCCGGTGGGTAAGTATTCATTGAATAATACTTAGATATGATTATCGTTTGTATTTATTGCATTTTATATGGATGTTGATAGAATTACTCCATATTGGTAAAGTTATGCTGAGAGTATTAAGGGGATATAAATGCAAAAATTAACAATTTTTTTATTGTCTATTTGTTTAATTAGTTCTGTTAATGTTGTTCAAGCTACCAGTAACTCTAAGATTGATTTTCAAGAACAAGCCAAAAAAGCAGAAGAATATTTTACTAATGAATTAAATTTTACTATATCTCCTGGCTCAGTAAAAAAAGCTGTATTAAACAATAGAAAGGATATTGTTATTGTAGATGTCCGAGCTAAAAAAGCATATTTAGAGGGACATATTCCTGGAGCAATTAATATTCCTTTTCATGAATATAATAATTTCCAAGGAGATGAAAAAGAGTTTAAAGGACTAATAAAAAATGGGTACAATTACATTTATTGCTATGAATTATTATGTAGTCTAGCTCAAAAGGCTGCAAAAAAATTTGCTTCTTTAGGATATCCTGTTAAGGAAATGAAAGGGGGTTATAAATCTTGGAAGGAACATAACTATCCTATTTCTATGAATTGACATCCTTGTATCTTAAAACCAATCATGAAATATGATTAAATAATCCAAGTAATTTGGACGGGGTAAATATGCCGGTGACATCCTGAGGTATTAAGCCTGTGGGTGAGATTTAGCAATTTACCCCTAATTTTATTCATATAGACGGGACGGTATCTTAGCGCTTGATATTACCAAAAAGGTGGCGTAAAGCCCCTGACTTTAGACATGGGTGAGTATCAGTACTAAATTTAAGGTAGTAACTACGAAAGTGTGAGAACACCCTAAGTAAAGCATGTGAGGAAGCTAAAAGCATATGGATTTAAATACTAAAAATTGCTTGCGGAGAGAGAGGGATTCGAACCCTCGGTACGCTTGTGACGTACACACACTTTCCAGGCGTGCGCCTTAAACCGCTCGGCCATCTCTCCGGTAAGTGTATTCTATCAAAGAGACTGTTATAAACAAGCAATAATAAGACTATATGTAGGAAAAAATATCAGTTATGTTTTTTTAAATCTACTTTCTTTTCATAGATATGTTTATAAATTAAATAATTTATCATTTGTAGTAATAAACAGTACTATAATATTACTAATGGAGAAATTTATGTATATTAAATGTGTTATTCTTGTGGGCTCTCTACTGTTTACTAATTACTCTTTAGCTAAAAAAGATTTTTCTTGTAAGTTATTTATTCATAAAAATACTTGTTGGAACAATTTTGATGTGATGATTGATCTGTACGATCCCTATGAGAAACCATTCAAAGCAAAGGCTAATATTATTGTTAAAAAAGATTCTTTAGAAAATTCTATAGAATTCCCATGTAAAGGTAGGGATTTTATCTCGTTAAGAGCAAAATTTTCACCTACTATTTGGGAAGGTAAAGAAGATCAATTGTATAAAAGTAAAAAAACTTGGGTAGTACCACTTGAAATAGATGATAATGCGACAGATTGGAGAATTAGTGTATGTTTTCCAGGAGATTTTCAAAGTGTACCGCAACCAACAGGTGCACTAAAAGATTGCAAATGTTTACGCAAAATAATTACCAATATCAAGGTGGATGGTACTAAAAAGGAGAAAGCTAAATCTAAGAACAAGATAGACGATGCTAAAAAAGAACTATTAAAGCCTAAATAGTGTAATTTAAAAAGTCGTAAAAAATTATTCTAAATTTCTTAGCATCTCGGTTAACCCAACTTTATTTTTTGTTTTCTCATCTACTTCTTTTACAATTATGGCTGCGTACATCGAGTATTTGCCGTCTTTTGAAGGTAACGAGCCAGGAACAACTACTGAACCCTCTGGGATCTTTCCGTAAGTTATTTCATCAGTGAGTCTATTGTATATCTTTGTACTTTTGCCTATATAAACTCCCATGGATATGACAGAATTTTTTTCAACAATAACTCCTTCAACAATCTCAGAACGAGCCCCAATAAAACAATTATCTTCGATAATAGTAGGAGTATTTTGAATTGGTTCTAATACTCCTCCGATGCCTACTCCTCCAGATAAATGTACATTAGAACCTATTTGAGCACAGGAACCAACAGTTGCCCAAGTATCTACCATTACTCTTTTACCTATATATGCTCCTATATTTACAAAACTAGGCATTAAAATACAGTCTTGATCGATAAATGAGCCATATCTAGCATACGCCCCGGGTACGACCCTTACTTTTTCATTTATAAAATCTTGTTCTGAATATAGCTCGTATTTACTAAAAATTTTATCGTAAAATTGGGTGTAGTTGCCAGGATAAAGCTTATTCTTGTTTATTTTAAAAGAAAGCAAAACGGCTTTTTTTAGCCAACTGTTTACAACCCATTCTCCATTAGATTTACTGCAGATTCTAAGTTCGCCATTATTAAGGAGTTTCAGAGCTTCTTGAACGGCTGAGATCGTTTGTTTGTCTTCGATATATTGATTGGTATTATGTGTTTCAAATGCTTCATTAATAGTTGGTTCTATATTGAGCATATATTCTCCAATGTTATTCTATAATATGTGAATAGGAATGATACATGAATAAAATTATGATGTAATTAAAAAGTTTTCTTTGCTATGCTCTTATTTTATACTGGAATATAATCCATTTATATTTTGATGATATTTACTATATGAAAAATGATAAAGCTAATACTTACAAGAGACTGTTTGGGTATATAAAGCCTTACTGGCTAATAAGTTTATTGGGAATTGTCGGAACAATTTTGTATTCTGCTGTCGATGCAGGGTTTGTCTACTTTTTAGAGCCAATTTTAAATGAAGGCTTTATTGCTAGAGATCAAAAATTTATCGATTTATTACCATATATAATATTATTGGCTTTTTTGGCACGCGGAGTAACGAGTTTTCTATCTACTTATTGTATGACTTGGGTGGCAAGAACTGTAGTTATGCAGTTTAGGAATGAGTTATTTAATCATTATCTGAAAATACCAGCGGGAACATTTGATAAAATTACTTCTGGAAAATTGCTATCAAAATTATTATACGATACTGAACAAGTTGCCCAAGTGAGTATGGATGCTTTAACAATATTTTTACAATCATTGTGTTTATTGATAGGTCTATTTATTGTTATGCTAAGAATTAGTATCCCATTAACACTCATATATATGCTTACTATTCCTGTAATTGCTGTGACAGTTATTTTTAGTAATAAAAGAGTAAGGAGAACTAGTAGAAGATTACAAAATTCTATGATGCATGTTACTGAAGTAGCTGAAGAAGGAATTGAAGGGTATAAAGAGATTAGAATGTTTAGTTCTCAAAACTATGAAAAAAATAAATTTCAGAACGCAAATAGTGATACAAGAAGATTAGACTTAAAAGTGGCCATGACAAAATCTATTAATGTTTCTGGGGTGCAGTTAGTGGCAGCAAGTGGGATAGCCATGATAATGTATTTGGCAATTAATCCCGATGGACTTAGTGGATTTACAAGCCTTTCAGCTGGTAGTTTTGCATCTATAATTGCTGCGATGCTTGCTATGCTAAAACCATTAAAGAATGTAACCACTATTAATAGTACTATTCAGCGAGGAATAGCAGGAGCTGAGAGTATATTCGAGCTATTAGATTCAGAGGTAGAAGAAAATACAGGAAAAATAATATTAGATAATGTAAGAGGAGAAATATCATTTAATAAAGTTAGATTCTCTTATAATACTAACGGTAAAGAAGTACTAAAAGATTTGTCTTTTAATATTAATCCAGGAGAAACTGTTGCTTTAGTTGGTAAATCAGGTAGTGGGAAGTCGACAATAGCTAATTTACTTGCAAGGTTTTATATAATAAATTCTGGTCAAATATTAATTGATGGTAATGATATAAATGAAATAGATTTACTATCTTTAAGGAAAAAAATTGCGATAGTAAGTCAAAATATTACGCTATTTAACGATACGATCTATAAGAATATTGCTTATAATGAAATTGAAAATATTGATAAAGATAGAGTATATGAAGCAGCAGAGCAAGCACATATAATTGAATTTGCAAAAGATCTAGATAAAGGATTAGATACTTTAGTTGGTGAAAATGGAGTTTTATTATCTGGAGGTCAGCGTCAACGAATAGCCATAGCAAGAGCAATATATAAAAATGCTCCACTACTTTTATTAGATGAAGCAACTTCTTCATTAGATACGCATTC
>JABSQI010000082.1 GCA_013215905.1 Legionellales bacterium
TTCTATACCTATTACTATGAAAAATAGTATTCTAAAATATAAATGTTATATATTTTACAAATAACCCAAATATTTGGCTATATTTTGACCTTTTACCAATAATAAAATTGACAGTTCTAACCATCTTAGCAAAAATGTACTCTGAATATTTGAATAATAAAAATCACTAATGGGGTATAGCCAAGCGGTAAGGCACAGGGTTTTGATCCCTGCATTCCCAGGTTCGAATCCTGGTACCCCAGCCAATAGTAATATTTTAGAGTAGATTTTTATAACAAATTTAAGAAAAATAATAAGATTATAAAAGTCTACTCTAAAATGTTAGAGTCCTATAATACATTCCCATTAACATTAAATACACCATCAGAAAATTTAAAATCTATATTATATTTTTGCTTATCTAAACTTATTAGTCCTGCTTTTTCCCAATCCTGAATTTGTGATTTAACTTTATCATCGTCAATTTTTATATTTTGGGCTCTAAGATATTCTTTGGAATTATTATGATCTGCAACTTTTAATAATTCTCTCCTTTTATCTAAGATCATAAAATATCTAGTTATTTCTTGTGCTAGTTTTTCTGAAATTGAAACATTGAATTTAATTTTATTAGCAAGTTCCCAGAGAGTTTTTACTGACTTTAAGTTTTCTGGCCAAGGATATTTAGGATTTATATTTCCATTAATCTCTAGCCCTCCTTCAACAGAAGAAAATTTTATAGGGGTTACCTTTACGACACTTTTATCTGTGATACTTTTGCCAATATCACCAAAAAAATCTCCTGAAGAAAAACTAGCGTCTCCATTAGATATCTTCTCAAAAAAAGTAACCAGTGGTTTCAAATAAAAATCATCTCCATTTATATTAATAGAGAATTTCTTATATTCACCAAACATGCCATTTAAATTATTAATACTCATTAAGAATTTAATATCTGCAATATCTTGTGGACTATTTAATATAGTTATTTCTTGTAAAAATTCATCAATAGACACTTTCTTACCATCAATCGTCTTTAAAGATATTTCATCGGCTAAAATAATGCGACTGAAGTCATAACTTTTATCTTCCATAAAATATCTCTCATTCACATTTATATCTTTTACTACTATTTTTCCTAAAATAAGATGATTGATATTAAATTCATCTACATCTAAGTTAAATTTATACTGAGAAAAATCAGCAGTATGATAAAACTCAAAATCTAAATCTAAAAAATTAAAATATAATAATTTATTTACACGTTGTTTATGGGCTGGCAGTAACAATGTATGAATAAAGTCTCCAGCATATGAAATATAAGAATCTAACCTGATTGGTAACGACTCTATCTTGTTTTTAGATGATTCAAAATCTAAATTTATCTTGGAACTCAGTGCAGCCAATCCAACAGCATTTTTACTTTTAGAACGATATATAAATAATAAAGGCCCATGCCAAATATCTATTTCTATGTTGAATTCATTTCCAGCTTGCCTAAACCCACTAGCAATCCCACTTAAAATAATCCCTTTAGTTTTTTTAGGATAAATCTTCCCTCCAATATATGCCTTGGAAGTAAACCAACCCCTCTTAATGCTTATTCTGGAGAAATCAATATCAGTAAAAGAATTTTTCTTATCTGTTATCTTATCCGTATTAATGAGAGCTTCATTTAATTTATTCTGAATAATTATCCCAGAGATATAGGGAAAAATTATGAATAAAACAAAGGCAACTCCCCCAATTAAGATAACAAAACGTCTCACCAAAAATCCTTATATTAGTACCAAACTCTAAGAATAATTACCTTTAATTCTAAATGCAAATAAAATACCAATTACTAAGCCGATCACTAGCAAAGAGAAAGCATGCATAAAAGCCTCCGGGCTATATATAGGTATATTATCAATGTAGCTGATTTTATCGCTATTATCCAATATCCAACCAACAAGAGGTAATAATATCGAAGCGACTATTACAGATGCCATATTTGCAAAAGCAAGAGATGTCCCAGATACTGTAGGAATATTCAACTCTGTAGAAAGAGTATAGGAAATAACAACTCCTCCACTGAATACACCGGCCAATAATATTAACATTCCTAGTGTAAATAACCCCCAATTTGAAACAAATACCAGCAATGAAATTGTTAGCGTTAAGAAAACACTTGAGACTATCATTAGATGTTTTCTATTTATAAATTTATCCGATAACCATCCTAAGAGAGGCGCACCTATAATCCAGCCTATAAAAATAAATCCGCTAAACATAGCCCCTTTTTCAGCGGACATACTATAGCATTGTCTAAGAAAAGTAGGCCCCCACATTTCACCTAGAACTGCTGTTGGAGCAAAGAAAAATCCAACAAATATTGCGTTATACCAAGAGTTAGGATTTTTTAAAACTATTGATAAAGATTGTCGCATAGACAATCTTTCTTGTTTGCTAGTTTTTTTAACAAAATCTGGATTTGCTTTCCCCCAAATTTTAATGGCTATAGCAATCAATACAAGCAATACTGCCATTAACAATACTGCTTGACGCCACCCAAGTAATACCATAATGCTAGCCAAAGGCACTGCACAGAATGCCCCCAACATTCCACTAGATTGTGTCAGCCCAACAATTAAACCCAGCTTATTTGCTGGGTGCCATGTTGCAGTTAGAGTAATAACCCCCACAAAGCCAAATGCTGCTGAAAAACCAATTAAAACTCTTGCTAAACAGGCCGAGATTATTGAGTAAGACATTGCGAAAATAACACATCCAAACGCAGAAACAGTAGCCATTGTGTATAATAGCCTTTGAGAACCATATTTATCCACCAGTAAACCTACAGGCACCTGGAGTAGAACATAAGGATAATAGAAGCATGCGGACAATAAACCCACTATTAGAGCGTTGGCTTTTAAATCCTGCATTAATTCTAACGCCATAACGCCAGGCGATACTCGAACAATATACTCACTAAAAAAGAAACTAGAGGCAATAATCCATACTATCCATGGCCACCAGTTATTAACAATCGATTTAAGTCGCACTTTCAACATGTTTTTTGTTTCAGGTAATTCATATCTTTTACCATTGTATTCAATATGATTTCATCATCCAAATGATTTTTTGGAATATTGGGCACATTTTTTTTGCTATTGGTAAGGTTTAAATCAATCTAGAACTACTTTTAGTAATTTACATAATTATTTATATCAAAAAATATTTTCAAACAGAAACTGTCATAACTAACGATAATACCTTAACAATAGTAGTCCAATAGAAGCAAAGACTAATATGGGAGACAATACCTCCATTAGAGGATTTACTTGTAATAATATACTAAGGGGGCCAAGAAACATACTAAAAAAATAAAAAGTAATTCCAACTAGACTACCTATAATAATTCTTAATCCTAAATTAGAACTTCTTAAGGGTCCTAATATCATAGGGACAGCTAATATTAACATTACTATCGTTTTTAACGGGGTAACTAAACGATCCCAAAAAACCCAAATATATCTATCACTACTTTTATTTACATTTTTATATATGAAAACATATCCTGCTAATTCACGCATGGTCAGATTAGCTGGTTCAGAAGTATCCAACAATATATACTTTAAAGGACTTTGTATCTTCCAAATTGACTCAGACATTTGACTATGGGTTATCTGGTCAGAAAATATTTTTGTAACTCTAATTTTTTTTGCTCTCCAGAAATTATCATCTACTAATACTCTCTTTGCAAAATCTATTCTAGTCAATACCCTATCTCTAAAAGAATACTTCACAACATTTTTTAAGGTATTGCCAGAAACATTACCTATAAAAATAAAATCTTCCCCGTCTTTCGTCCAAATACCACTTTTTGATCTAACAACTCTTCCTCCACTTTTTTGAAATAGTTTATTTTCTTCAGACAATCGGTATGCCCCAGGAGCTACGTATTCTTTTATCAACATAGCAAAAATACTTATAAATACCGCACTCTTTAATAAAATAAAACATATACGATAGACAGATATACCTGATACTCGAAAAATTGTTAATTCATTATTAGTTGCAAATATTCCTAAACTTACAACTCCTGCTAGTAAACAAATTAGAGGAATCATATCACCAACTTTCGTCGGCATCTGTAATATTACGTAGGAAGCAGCTTGGAAAATATGATACTCATTCTGGCCTATTGAAGAAGCTTCTCTAACCATCCCAACTATAAAGAATAAGCTACAAAAGACTATTAAAATGAGTAAGAAACTTTGGATAACCATTCTATTTATATATTTTGAAATTATTCTCATACAAAAATTACCTTTTTCAAGATTTAAGATACCTTAATATTTTTTTATTGTTAAATAAAATTATTCCCAATATTAAAAATATTGTATGTACCCACCACAAACCAAAAACAGGGGGAATCGTTCCTTCTTTTATAGCGTTCCTACCAAAGAACAATAAATTATAGTACCCAATATATATCAATACTCCAGGCAATATTTTAGAGTATTTTCCTTTCCTTGGCTCAGTTCTACTGATGCTAAACGCTAACAAAATGAATATCAAAACTGAAATAGGATGAGAAATCCTCCAATGAAATTCTGCCAACTTCAACCTTCTCGAACCAGAACTAAAATCCAGTAACTCATCTAATGACATGATATTTTCAGTATAATTGAAAGTAGTATTAACACTAGGTAGTTTCGTCAAATATTTTTCAAATTCAATACTACGAAAACCACCTTTTGTATCATTTCTTGAATATCTGATCCCATCTTCAAGAACAACATACTGCAATTTATTTTCACTATGAGTAGCAACTTTACCATTTTCGGCTAGAATGATCTCAAATTCATACCCTGTTTTTCTAGGTTTTCTAGGATGCTCGGCTACAAATAATCCATGTGCTAAATTATTCCCATCAGTATCTTTTGTAAAATTATCAATATAAATAACTTTTTTACCTCCATCTACTAATGAAAATTGGCCTGGAGCCAAAAGTTTAGATAGTACATCTGATTTTGCAACAGTTCTCACATTACTTAAATAATTTATACTAAGTGGGCCTAACCATAAAGAAAAAACAGCAACGCATTGACTAATAACTATAGAACTCATCAAAGATAACGATAATAACCTTGCTCTGCTGATACCACTCGTTAATAGAACAACCATTTCTTGATCAGCGTACATTCTACTATACACGAGAATAGCAGATAAATAAAAACCTAAAGGTATTAATAAACTTAGTAAATAAGGTATTTCTAAAAATACCATTTTCATAATATATGATACTGGAAACGCACCTCTTAATACATATTTTAAATACTTAAG
Source organism: Legionellales bacterium (assembly GCA_013215905.1). The sequence goes on from JABSQI010000082.1 coordinate 5,311, forward strand.
ACTAGCATGGCCAATAAAAATAACTAATAAAATACCAATAACACCCAAAGAGGTATATATTAATTCCTTATTGAAATACCTTCTAATAATCATAAATTACAAAACTATTTATAAAAACAATTAATATTATATGTCTAATAAGGAAATTTGTACATAATGTTTACAATGGCAGTAAGCTTTAATTTTGGTGAAACCATGATACCTGCTAAAATCCCGATATTAGAAATTTATATTATCTCAATTTTTATTTATGGTTAATTTTTATATCTTATCACAAAACGATATCCTTAATTCTTTAAATACAATTTGTAGAATTATTGAGAAAGCATTCGAACAAAAAAATACAATTTTTGTTTACTCTCCCAACGAATATATAACTAATGATATTGATCAAATGCTATGGACATTCAAAGAAACATCATTTATTGGTCATACAACATTAGAAGAACAAATTCCTTATAGTTCGATATATATAAACCATTTTATCAAATCCATAGACCCATTTTCTATTATCGTGAATCTAACCCATAATAATATAACTCCTACAAACAATACAGGCAAAATAATTGAATTTGTTTACAACGATAAAGAACAGAAACAATCAAGTCGTGAAAAATATTTGTTTTATAAAAACAATAACCTTAAATTAAATACTTATAAAATGTAATACAAAATAACTATGCAAGATTCATTACCCTCAAAATATTCTCCGAAAGACATAGAAAAAAAATGGTACTCCACATGGGAAAGTAGCAATTTTTTCCAACCCTCAAATATTGGAAAACCGTATTGTATTGTCATTCCTCCACCAAATGTTACCGGTAGTTTACATATGGGGCATGGTTTTCAACATACTATCATGGATGCTCTAACTCGTTATCATAGGATGTGCGGTTTTAAAACCCTTTGGCAGCCTGGAACAGATCATGCTGGAATCGCAACTCAAATGATTGTAGAAAAAAAACTCCTTCAACAAGGAATACATAAAGAAGATCTAGGTCGAGAAAAATTTATTGACAAAGTTTGGGATTGGAAAAATCACTCTGGAGATAACATTTCCAAACAAATTAGGCGTCTAGGAGCATCTTTGGATTGGTCTAGAGATAAATTCACTTTAGATCATGATATGTCAGAGACTGTAGAAGATATTTTTATTCAGTTATATAAAGAAAATCTTATATATAGAGGGACAAAGCTTGTAAATTGGGATCCAGTTCTTGGTACTGCTATTTCTGATCTCGAAGTGAAAAACGAAGAAGAAAAAGGTAAAATTTGGGAGATTAAATATCCTTTCGTTGATTCAGATTTAGGGATTACTGTTGCTACAACTCGACCAGAAACATTATTTGGAGATGTAGCTATTGCTATTCACCCTGATGATGACAGGTACAAAAAATACATAGGTAAAGAGGTATTGTTACCCCTAACAAATAGAAAAATCCCTATAATAGCTGATAATAAAATAGACAAAGAATTTGGTACCGGTTGTGTTAAAATTACACCTGCTCATGATTTTAATGATTATGAAATTGGTCTTAGCCACAATTTGGCTCCTATAAATATTTTAACTAAAGAAGCAAAGTTAAATTCGGTAGTACCAAAAAATTTACAAGGGCTTGATTGTCAGACGGCAAGAAAACTTGTGGTACAAGACTTAGAAAATCAAGGACTATTAATCAAATCTTCAGATCATATCCATATGATCCCTAGAGGAGATCGTTCTGGGGCCATTATAGAACCACTTCTAACAGAACAGTGGTTTGTCAAAA
>JABSQI010000083.1 GCA_013215905.1 Legionellales bacterium
AGTGGAATGTAATTAAAGTTATTTGGGGAGATAAGTGGGATAAATTATTAGCAAAGGATAAGACTGGGCTTTTACAAAAGCGTATGGAAGAATGTGTTGATGGTGATTATCAAGCTTATAAAGGCAAAGATGGTGAATATGTTCGTAAACATTTTTTTGGCAAGTATCCGGAACTATTAGAACTTGTAAAGGATTATACTGATGAAGAAATTTGGGCCTTAAACAGAGGAGGACATGATCCTAAAAAGGTCTATTGTGCATACCGCAAAGCTATGCAGCATAATGGTCAACCTACAGTTATATTAGCAAAAACTGTAAAAGGATTTGGTATGGGTTCAGCTGGTGAAGGTCAAAATATAACTCATAATAAGAAAAAGATGTCTCCTGAAGAGATTAAAGAATTTAGAGATAGATTTCAATTACCAATCTCTGATGAGGAATTAGTTAATGTACCTTTCTATAAACCTTCTGAAGATAGTCCAGAAATTAAATATCTTCATTCTAGAAGAAAGCATTTAGGAGGGTATCTCCCAGAGAGAAAAGTTAAATCTTTACCTTTAGATAATGTCCCAACTTTAGATAGTTTTGCTCCTTTATTACAAGATACAGGCGAGAGAAAAATTTCTACTACTATGGCAATCGTAAGGATATTAAGTTTATTGTTGAAGGATAAAGAAATTGGCAAAAGAATAGTTCCTATTACGCCAGATGAAAGTAGAACTTTTGGTATGGAAGGATTGTTTCGACAATACGGCATATATTCTAGCAACGGACAACTATATACGCCTGAAGATGCTGAACAACTTATGTTTTATAAAGAGTCACATTCTGGACAAATTTTAGAAGAAGGTCTTACCGAAGCAGGAGCTTTCTCATCTTGGATGGCAGCAGGGACATCTTATTGCTTTAGAGATTTTCCAATGATTCCAATGTATATATTTTATTCTATGTTTGGATTTCAAAGGATTGGAGATTTAATTTGGGCAGCTTCCGATATACGAGCAAGAGGTTTTTTAGTTGGCGCAACTTCTGGAAGAACTACTTTAGCAGGGGAAGGCTTTCAACATAATGATGGCCAAAGCCAAGTTATGGCTTCACTGGTTCCTAATTGCGTGAGCTATGATCCAACATTCTCCTTTGAACTTGCAGTTATTGTCCAGGAAGGATTGAAACGTATGTACAAAGATCAGGAAGATATATTTTATTATATTACGGTCACCAATGAGAACTATCATCATCCTCAAATGCCTGAAGGAATAAGTGATGGCATAATTAAAGGAATGTATTTATATAAATCAACTGAGAATAGTATTGTAAACTTGCTAGGGTGCGGGGCTATATTGTTAGAAGTAATAAAAGCCTCTGAATATTTGTTAAGCGAATATGATATTTCCTCTAATGTGTGGAGCGTTACTAGTTTTACAGAACTCAAAAGAGAAGCTAATAATGTTGAGAGATTTAATAGATTAAATCCCTCTAAAAATCCTAGGTTGAGTTACGTGCAAGAATGTTTACCTAGTAAAGATGTTCCTGTAATTGCCGCCACTGATTATGTTAGAGCTTATTCAGATCAAATTCGCTCTGAAATTAACGGAGATTTTGTTTCTTTAGGCACTGATGGTTTTGGAAGAAGTGATACAAGATTAGAATTGAGAAAGTTCTATGAAGTAGATAGTAATTCAATTGTTATTGCTGTTCTTGGGGTACTTGCAAGAAATGGTAAGATTAGTGTTGATGTTGTAGAAGATGCTATAAGAAAATTCGATATAGAACCAAATTCTACTGATCCATTTATAATATAAAAAATTTTCGTTGAGGTAATAAAGTGATTACGAAGATATTAATTCCTGATTTAGGCGGGGTTGCTGGGGCTGAGGTTGTTGAAATTTTAGTTAACCCTGGTGATGTGGTTGGCGCAGATCAGACTGTTCTAATTCTAGAAGGTGAAAAATCAACTATAGAAATACCAGCGTCTTCAGGTGGAATTGTTAAGAATGTACTTTGTAAAGTTGGTGATAAACTGGATTCTGGACAAGAGATTATTGAGATTGAAATTGATGATAATGAAATAGAACAACAAGAAGAGTCTTTAGGCGAAGATGAGAGAAAAATAGTTGATATACTATTGCCTGATCTTGGGGGTGCGACCAATGTAAAAGTGATTGAAATCTTGGTTGAGCCAGGTGAAAATATTAATAAAAATGATTCTATTGTAACCTTAGAGAGTGAAAAAGCTAGTATGGATATTCCATCACCTTATGATGGGAAAATTATTGAGATAAGTGTTTCAAAAGATTCTGAGTTATCACAGGGTAGCATTTTAGGACGAATAGAAATTGTTGATAAGCGAGATTTAATAGCCCCAATAACAGATGCAAGTAACGCAGAGCAAGCTGTTGTTAAACATGATTCTGCCCCTAATGAGCGTCAAAATACTACTAATACAGACGAGATTTTTGTACATAATCCAAATGTTCATGCATCACCTTCTGTTAGAAGAACTGCTAGAGAATTTGGAGTTGATTTAGGAAAAGTGCAAGGAACAGGTCGTAAGGGTAGAGTTGTTCTGCTAGATGTTCAAAATTATGTAAAAAATATATTGAAAGGTGGTGTTTCTGGAATTGGTATTCCTGAAGTACCAAGTGTTGATCATCAGAAATTTGGTGAAGTTATATATCAGGAACTTGGAAAAATAAAGAAAGTTACTGGTGAACATGTTTATAAGTCTTGGCTTAATGTCCCTCATGTAACACATTTTGATGAAGCTGATATTACTGAGTTAGAGAATTATCGTAAACAACAAAATGTTGAATTATCTAAGACTGGTATAAAACTAACGCCACTTGTGTTTATCATGAAAGCGGTTGCAGAGTGCTTAATTGATTTCCCTACTTTTAATGCTTCACTAGATAAAGATAAGCTAGTGTTAAAAAAATATTTTAATATAGGGATAGCTGTTGATACTGATAAAGGATTGGTTGTCCCAGTAATTCGGAGTGTTGATCAAAAAGATGTTATGGTTCTTTCTACAGAATTGTCTAATATAAGTAATAAAGCTCGTGAAAAAGGTTTATCTATAGATGAAATGTCTGGTAGTAGTTTTACTATATCTAGTCTAGGAGGTATTGGTGGAACTGGGTTCACACCGATTGTGAATGTTCCAGATGTAGCAATTCTAGGAGTTTCAAAGGCAAAAACTCAACCTATATATATAGATGGTGAATTTAAGCCTAGACTTATACTACCATTCTCACTGTCTTATGATCATAGGGTTATTGATGGTGCAGAGGCTGCAAGATTTTGTAAGAATCTTGCGAATAAGTTGGCCAATTGTAATTATGTAGATTAGTATTATTTAATAGGGAAAGGTATAGACATATGAGTACGAATACTATAAAAACTCAAGTAGTTGTTTTAGGATCTGGGCCAGGTGGATATACAGCTGCTTTTAGAGCTGCAGATCTGGGCAAGCAGGTAGTACTAGTTGAGCGTTATGATGTTCTAGGCGGAGTTTGTTTGAATGTTGGTTGTATTCCTTCTAAAGCTCTTTTACATGCTTCTAAAATAATTGATGAAGCAACTCATATGAAAAATCATGGCATTAGTTTTGATAATGTAAATATTGATCCTAAAAAGATAGTTTCTTGGAAGAATAGTATTATTAATAAGCTTACGACTGGTTTAAAGATGTTATCTAAGCAGCGTAAAGTTGAAGTTGTACAAGGATTTGGGAAATTTAACACTCCTAATGAACTTATAGTAGAAAATGATAATAACGAAAAAGTAATAATTGAGTTTGAACATGCAGTAATAGCGGTGGGATCTCGTCCAGTTAAATTACCTTTTATTCCAGATGATGAGAGAATATTTACATCTACAGGAGCACTAAATTGTAAATATACTAAAGGGAATATGCTTGTTATTGGTGGAGGAATTATAGGTCTTGAGATGGCTACAGTTTATGCAAGTTTAGGTGCAAAAGTCACAGTTGTTGAGTTGGCAGATCAGATTATTATGGGAGCAGATGCAGATATTGTGACTCCTTTAGCCAAGATAATGCAGAAAAAATGCAAAAATTTATATCTCAGTACAAAGGTTACTTCTGTTGAAGCAAAAACAGAAGGTATTCTTATTACATTTGAGAATAGTCAAGGTGAATCTAGTCAAGAGACTTTTGATTCTGTATTAGTTGCGGTGGGCAGAGTACCAAATGGCAAATTAATTGATGCAGACAAAGCTGGTGTTTTAGTAGACCAACAAGGATTTATCAATACTAATAAACAAATGCAAACAAATGTACCAAATATTTATGCTATTGGTGATGTTGTCGGACAACCAATGTTGGCTCATAAAGCTATTCCTGAGGGAAAGATTGCAGCAGAGAATATAGCCGGTAAACAACATCATTTTGAACCCAAAGGTATTCCCTCTGTAGCATATACTGATCCGGAAATTGCCTGGGCTGGTATTACTGAGAATGAAGCTAAAGAGCAAGGAATAAATTATTCAAAAGGTATTTTCCCATGGATGGCTAGTGGAAGATCTCTTACTAATGGTAGAGATGAGGGATTAACAAAAGTAATTTTTAACAAAGATACTAATGTTGTAATTGGTGTAGGGATAGTTGGTAGCAATGCGGGTGATTTGATTTCGGAAGCTATGTTAGCAATTGAAATGGGATGTGATGCAGAAGACATTAGTTTGACAATACACCCACATCCTACAGTATCTGAAACAATTGTTGGTGCAACTGAAATGTATGAAGGAACTATTACAGATTTAATATCTCCTAACAAATAATTATGCATGATAATTACATTATTCGTGTAATGAATTGTAAAGATTTAGATGAAGCGTATCAGATAGAGAAAGATAGTTATTCATTGCCATGGAGTTATGAAAATTTTCAAAATAGTTTATCTTATTCCCAGAGCAATTATGTTATTACAAAATCTTGTGGTAAAATTTTGGGTTTTCTAATGTTGATGGTCGTAGCAGATGAATGTCAGGTATTAAATATAGCAATCTCTAAACTATATCGTAATAGAGGGTTAGGGCTTATGTTATTAAATCATGCTATTAGTTGTTTGCCTAAACATGTAAAGAAAATATGGTTAGAGGTGATGAAATCAAACATTGTGGCTCAAAATCTATATAAAAAATTATTTTTTGTAATGGTTGGCAAACGTAAGAACTACTATAAAACTACAACTGGATACGAAGATGCTCTTATTTTTATGAGAGAGAAAAATTAATCATGAGTAACTCATTAATAAAGACTTTTGCTATTATTTCCCATCCAGATGCTGGTAAGACAACTTTTACAGAGCAACTTTTACTTCTTTCTGGGAAAATAAATACTGCAGGTAGTGTAAAAGCTAGGAAAGCATCAAAACATGTTACCTCCGATTGGATGGAGCTTGAAAAACAAAGAGGGATCTCAGTTTCTACATCTGTTATGAAATTGCATTATAAAGATGTTGAAATTAATTTATTAGATACTCCTGGTCATGGAGACTTTTCAGAAGATACCTATAGAACATTAACTGCTGTAGATTCTGCACTGATGTTGATAGATAGTGCTAAAGGAGTAGAAGAACGAACTATAAAACTTATGGAAGTTTGTCGCTTAAGAAATATCCCAATTATTACATTTATGAATAAACTGGATAGAGATGGTAAGGAGCCGTTTGATTTATTAGATGATATAGAAAAAACTCTTAATATTCAATGTATTCCCATTACTTGGCCTGTTGGTATGGGGAGTAGTTTTAAAGGAGTTTATAATTTAGTTGAAGATAGATTTTATTGTTATAAGGATGCTAGCATTGAAAAAATTGATGATATTAATAGTACAGCCCTTGAAGATTTTCTTGGAAGTGATTTACAGACTTTAAAAAGCGATGTGGAGATGATCAAAGGGGCTATACCCACTTTTAATGTCAAGGAATATCTGAAAGGTGAGCATACTCCTATATATTTTGGGATCGCTATTAATTCTTTTGGGGTGAATCATATGCTAGATAGTTTTGTTAAGATTGCTCCCTGTCCTCAGCCTAGGGAAACCACTACTAGAACTATCGAGCCATCTGAAGATAAATTTAGCGGTTTTGTATTTAAAATACAAGCTAATATGGATCCTCGCCATCATGATCGCTTAGCTTTTTTAAGGATAGTTTCAGGAAAATATTCAAAGGGTATGAAGTTATTCCAGGTTAGAACAAAAAAGACTATCAATGTACAAAAAGCTTTGAATCTTTTTGCTCAAAACCGTGAAGAAGTACATCATGCCAAACCTGGAGACATTATAGGTATTCATAATTATGGTAGTATTAGAATAGGTGATAGTTTTACTCAGGGAGAAGATGTCAATTTTGTTGGGATCCCGAATTTTGCACCTGAATTATTTAGGATAGTAAGGTTAAATGATCCTCTTAAGCAGAAAGCTCTATTGAAAGGCTTAACTCAATTATCTGAAGAGGGAGCAACCCAGCTTTTTAAGCCTATACACAGTAATGATTTGATACTTGGAGCAATAGGGATCTTACAATTTGATGTTGTATCATATCGCTTACAACATGAATATGGTGTTGATTGTAAATATGAAGTTTCTACTATATGCACTACTAGATGGTTAAGATTTTCCAGAAATGAGGATGAAAAAAAAATTATCAGCAAGTTATCACAGTATTTAGCTTATGATGGATCTGACCATTTAGTGTACTTGGCTCCATCAAGAGCACATCTAAATCTAACTGTAGAAAAATGGCCAGATGTTACATTTGATGCGATTTGTGAACATGCTTTACAAACTGCTTGATTAAATTGGTTCCGAACTATTTATAATTATAATTCTATATAGTATATTTTATATTAAAAGCACTGGGATGTATTATGCACAGAAATAGATTAAAAAAATTATTACTAGATTAACTTTGTGAGCCAGAGTATGAATGTATATATCCAATCTATGGCAGTGTGATGATAAAAGTGCCTGCAGACCATTACGGCACCCAGACATGACGCTAACTACGTCATATGCTTGTGAAACCAGACCG
>JABSQI010000084.1 GCA_013215905.1 Legionellales bacterium
AATTATGTTGCTCGTGAAAATCATTTTGGAGAAGATATATTAGTTACTAGAAAAGGGGCTGTTCGTGCTCGTAAAGGTGATATGGGAATTATCCCTGGAAGTATGGGCGCTAAGTCTTTCATTGTACAAGGGCTTGGAAATGAAGATAGTTTTTGTAGTTGCTCTCATGGAGCAGGTCGGGTAATGTCAAGAACAGAAGCTAAAAAACGAGTTTCTCTTGAGGAGCATATTGAAGCAACTCAAGACGTAGAGTGTCGTAGAGATGTTGGCTTGATTGATGAAACGCCATCGGCTTATAAAGATATCGAAAAAGTAATGGAAGCACAAAAGGATTTAGTTGAAGTATTATTCATTTTGAAACAGATCTTGTGTGTGAAAGGATAGCTAACTTATAGATATTTAAAATGAACTATAAAAGATAAAGTACCTGATTCTAAAATATATATGATTGCAGGGATGTAATACAATGTAAGGATCATTATGGGAAATTTAATATTAATTCTACAAATATAATACTATTTTTTTACTTTTATTTTTGTGAATGTAAGAATTGGTATTGTAATTATATTTTTAGTTTGTTATATTATGAAATACTATGAAAATTGATTTTTTAACAATTTCTTATTCTTACAATTACTATTATGCCCAATAGGGCATTACCTATTTATACTACAACTGCTTGCTTATTCTGATTATATATTAAATTTATGTGTATTCATCAATAGGATATCTAAGGTGTTTTAAACATTACTAATTTTTAGCTTACAGATCTTTTTATGAATTTGCTAACAATAGATATATAGTAATGAGCTAAGATAAAACCAAGCAATCACAATTAAGAACTTTACTATGTAACCAAAACAGAAGCGATAACATTTTTTTGGTAAAGCAGTAATAGTGTAGATAATTGACTAATTATTAAAGAAAATAGAATAGGAGATAATATGTTTAAGAATTTATTTTTAATATGCTTAATAATAGTTTGTGTCTTTATTTATAAGTTTATTAATGTTGAAAATAATAATGCTCTTAAGAATATTAGCATTCATCAATTTGTAAGACACCCAGCTTTAGATAGAGTAACACAAGGGATAAAAAATACTTTACAGAAAAGCAAAATGAATGCAAAAATATCTTTGAAAAATGCAAATGGCAATATTCCAATGGCTGTACAGATTGCTAATTATCAGTCGTCACAAAAACCTGATGTAATAGTTGCAGTTGCTACTCCTGCTGCACAGGCTAGCCAGAAATTGCGTGACCCTAAAAATACTCTATTATGTTTTGCTGCAGTTACTGATCCAATAGCAGCTGGCTTAGATTTAGAGAATAATATTTGTGGAGTAACAGATGAACCCCCTCTAACAGAACTAGTAGACATAATTACTAAAACTATGCCACAACGGAAAAGAATAGGAGTAATTTTTAATCCAGGAGAAATAAACTCAGTTAAAAGCATAGATAAATTGCAATTAATTGCTAATACTTATGGATTGCAAGTAGTCGTATTTCCGGTTGATACCACTAGTAACATTAAAATTGCATCACAGCAGTTATCAGGGAAAGTAGATATAATATATTTACCTCTAGATAATCTGGTAGTCTCTGCCTTGGATGTTTTAACAAAATTCGCACTAGAGCAGAAAATACCAATTGTAGGAAATGATTCTGAATTATTGAACAGAGGGTTACTATTAACCTTAGGCGGGGATTATTTTGAAATGGGTGAGCAGTTAGGAAATATGATTATTGATATTTTATCTGGGAAAAAATTGGAAAAAATTGGAAAAAAATATACAAACATCGTCTGTGCAAAAATTAAAAATTAATACCAAAATAGCACGTCAATTAGATATTGACTTTAAGAAGTTTGAAGGAGCTATTTATGAATAGTATTCAGTTATTAGGTGCTATCGAAATAGGATTAATTTATTCTTTAGTTGCCATTGGTGTATATATTACTTTTAGGATTATGGATTTTCCTGATTTAACTGTTGATGGTAGTTTCACTTTAGGAGCCGCTGTAGCAACTATAATGATTATAAATGGATATAATTGTTATTTAGCAAGTGTGTGTGCCATATTATTAGGAGCACTTGCCGGTTCAATTACTGGTTACTTACATATTCGTTGGTCTATCTTAGGCTTACTAGCCAGTATTTTAACTATGACGGCATTATATTCAATTAATATTCGTATCATGTGTGGTCCTAATTTGGCTATTATAAATCAAGATACAATATTTAGTGGAAAATCAATTATTGTGTTATTATTAATGCTAGTATTATCAACAGTATTTATCATATATCTCTTTTTTGTTTCTAATTTTGGTTTAGCAATGCGGGGAGCTGGAATTAATTCAATAGCAAGTAGGGCTTATGGTATAAATGTTGAATATATGAAACTACTTGCTTTAGTAATTAGTAATTCCATTGTTGCACTATCTGGAGCGCTGTTTGCACAATCACAAGGATTTTCAGATATCAGTATGGGAACAGGAACTATTATAGTCGGTTTAGCCTCAATCATTATTGGAGAAGGGCTGTTGTACCCTAAAAAAATAATAGTTTCCTTGTTAGCCTGTGTTATAGGTTCTATTTTGTATAGGGTGATGATTGCTTTTGCCCTAAATACTAGTTTCTTAGGTTTGCAAGCTTCTGATCTTAATTTAGTTACTTCTATTTTAATAACAACTATTATGATGTTATCTAGGGATAGTAAAGCATATACAAGATATAGGTAGAAATATGATAGATCTTAATAATATAAATGTATTTTTTAACAAAGGTACTCAGATAGAAAATAGGGTATTAAAAGATATAAATTGCAAAATTAATAGAGGAGATTTTATTACTGTAGTTGGTGGGAATGGAGCAGGTAAATCTACTTTAATGAATATAATTAGAGGAGGAATTTTTCCTACTAGTGGAAATATATTAATAGATGGAGAAGATATGACTAGGTTCCCTTTAGAAAAACGTTCAGGTATTGTTGCTAATATTTTTCAAGACCCAATGTTTGGGACATTTTCTGAGCTAACGATCGAGGAGAACTTACACATTGCTTATATGAGAGGGAAAAAAAGAGGTTTAGGATTGTTTTTAAATAGCCAGATAACAAAAAAATATATATCTATCTTGGCAGAATTAGGAATTGGTATAGAGCATAGATTAAAAGATAAAGTTGCTTTTCTTTCTGGTGGACAAAGGCAAGCTTTAAGTTTAGCAATGGCAACTTTACAAAAATCAAAAATACTAATTCTAGACGAGCATACTGCTGCTCTAGATCATAAATCAGCTAAAAAAATATTATTAATGACATCTCAAATTATTTCTGAAAACAATCTAACAGCATTAATGATTACACATAAAGTGCAGGAAGCTCTGTTTTATGGTAACAGAACTATTGTTTTACATTCAGGAAGAATAATAAAAGACATATATGGAACTGAAAGGTTAAATCTTTCAGCAAACGATCTATTAGCTTTATTTGACAAAATTGCATAAAATCAAATTGTATTTATTGAATATTGGCTTAAATCTTGAGAGTGAATTACAAAATATTAAAGCTAGATATTTTGAAAAATCTTGAGTAAAGAATGTCTAAAAAGGATCCTTTATTAGATATCGTAAAATGTAACCATTATTTAAATATAAAATATATGATAAACAAATAGACTACCATGAGTTTTGTATTCTTACTGGTAGCAAATATTTCACGATTCACACAGAAGGTGGTTTTAACAAAATTAATGACTGGAGTGACATTAGAAAAAAATTAGGCTCTTAAATATTAAATAAATTTATCTGTTTAGTATTTTTATAGTTGGGTTGATAACTAATTGATTGTTGTAGATTTTAAATTTTCACTATGCTTGGATATTTATTTTTTTTCTAAAGTCAAATGTAGCAATACTATTTACAATTTAATACTATATTTTTCATAAGGTTTATTTATATAAAAACTGATTATATTAAATAATATATTTTTTGATGAGCAGGTTAAATTAATGTACATCTTTCCTAAAAAAATTATTTTTTCTATCTGTGTATATATGTTTATTACTAATACGATAAGTTGCTTCCCAAAAAGTGTAGAGCTACGTATAAATTATAAAGATGTAAATTTCACAGGAAAAACAGTACAAGCTTTAGCAATTAATGATCAGATCCCCGCTCCAATTTTAAGATTTAAAGAGGGAGAATTTGTAGAATTAATCGTTTACAATGAAATGAATGAGCCAACGGCTGTTCATTGGCATGGATTAATATTACCTTGGAAAATGGATGGGGTGGCATATGTTACTCAACAACCAATTTTACCAAAAGAAAAATTTATATATAAATTTAAACTAAATCAGTCGGGAACATATTGGTATCATGCACATTTTAATTTACAAGAACAGCGAGGATTATACGGGGCTTTCATTATTGAACCACAAAATAACCCTGTTAAAGTTGATCGTGACTATCCTATAGTTTTATCTGATTGGATTGATACTACTCCAGGGCAAGTATTTTTAAATCTAAAAAAAGATGGAGATTATTATGTTTCAAAATTTCCTATGCAACCATCTTTGGCACGTTTTATAAATGACTATAATAAGTCTGCTCAAGTTGAGAGAAATATACTTATGATGAGTTATAAAATGATGCAGACTATGCGAATGAGTGTTTATGATTTAAGCGATGTAGCCTATGATGAATTTTTAATTAATGGTAAATCTACTAAATCACCTTGGTTTGGTAAGATAAAAAAAGGTGAAATAGTACGCTTAAGATTTATTAATGCTGGAGCGAGCACTATATTTAAAATTAAAATAGAAAATGAAGATATGAAAATAATCCATGTTCAAGGGAACGATGTACAGCCATATATAGTTAGTAGTTTGTCAATTGCTCCAGGAGAAACTTATGATGTTTTAATAAAAATTGTTAAAAATGAACCATATATTATATATGCTGAGTCGAATGACTCGTTAGGAAGTATATATGGAATATTAGCTAACGAAAATACAAACGCTATCCCATCTATAGAAAAATTCCCTTTGCCTAAACCGGTATCAATGGGGCATAACTCAGTATCTCATGAAGATCATAGTATGAAACCAACTAATAGCAATCATGCAATGAGCAAACATAATAGTATGCAGTATCAACATATTAAGAAGAACGTAAGTAAAAAATCTATGGATAATATGACTGTTTTAAACACATCCAAATATAGAAATGTCAAAGCTGTTAGAAAAACTAATAACCCCAATAAAAATTTCACTACAATAAAGATGGATTTAACGGGATTCATGCATAGCTATAGATGGTTTATAAATGGTGTTCCTGAATACTTATCCAAACCATATATGATAGAGAAGAACAAGCGTTATAGACTAATATTTAATAATACGACAATGATGCACCATCCTATGCATTTACACGGACACTGGATGATTTTGCGAAATGGTAATGGCGCTTATGACCCATTGCTGCATACTATAGATGTGTCTCCAGGAGAAAATGTAATTGCAGATTTTGATGCTGATGCAAATGGAGGGCAATGGATTTTTCATTGTCATAATTTATATCATATGAAGGCTGGAATGGCTGCAATATTTAGATATGTGCCAAATAGTATTAATACTAATCCTTATGAAAATTTGAATGGCCATCCTAACAACCATTGGTATTTAGTCAATAACCTAGAATTGGGTATTTTACCATATAAAGATGAGTATGAAGGAACATTAGAAACACTCTTTGGGTATGATGAAAATAAACTGCAAATATTTATTGAAGATTTTACTATTGATAAAAAAGGAAAAATAGAGAATTTTAATATGGATTTGTTTTATTGGAGACCTCTCCATCAATTTTGGAGTGTTAAGGGTGGAATTAATTATGTTTATAAGCCTTCTAAAAATCCATATATCCAAGCTGGAGTAGGTATAGAAGGAATAATGCCGTATTTTTTAGAAGTAAATGCTAGAAGCTACTTACATAAAAATTCTGTTAAATTAGATTTTGAGTTATCTCGAGATACTCAGATATTTAATAATTCTTTAATAGCCACTTCAGTGCGAAGTATTATAGCAAGTAAGATTGTTCAAGCTGATGAAATAGGTCAAGGCTTGAATACCATCCAAATATCCATAAAACCTTATCAACGAATTTCTACTAATTTAAATTTGTATATTGAGTATGAATATACAAGGCACTACTATAAATTAAAGAAAATACTTACCCAGAATAACCAAGATATTTCTGAACATGCTCTAATTGTGGGTTTATCAATCTTATTTTAATACTAATATGGCATAAAAATTGCATATATAAACAATAAGTTGAATGCTAGTTGTTGGTATATGAAATTTAAAATACATATTATATTGTTAACTGTTATTTTGTCTGCATGCCAAGTAAATAATATACATAATTTAAATTATAAAAAATTAGATGTTATTCATATTGCTCAGAATGATGATTACTCATGCGCAACAACTTCGTTAGCTATGGTAATTTCATACTTTGAGGAAAAACCTCTTGATAAAAATGAAGTTTGGAAAATATCAGGTTCAAATATTTTTGATGTTATGAATTATGGAAATGATATGGAGGGTCTAAAGAGAGCTACTGAATACTATGGGTATATAAGTAAATTTAAAGAGAATTTATCTATAGCTGATTTAGAGAAATATATTTCTAATGGGATCCCTATAGTTATAAATATTCTACAGCCAAATATGGCAAGTGCTACTCATGCAGTATTAGTTGTAGGTTTTGATAGAGATAAAAAAATTCTATATATTAACGACCCTGCTAAATCAGTTATTGGGAAAAGTATAAGTTATAAGGCTCTGGATAATTTGTGGTCTGCAAATATTAAAAAACATGATGGTACAGGATATGAAATAGCCTATAGAAGTGGATTTATTGTATATCCTAAATAATTATTGTATATATTGATTTTTAAGAGTTGTATACAATATTTAAATTTATATATTGCGCATAAATATGTAAAGAAAATCATCCATTATTAAATATCCTC
>JABSQI010000085.1 GCA_013215905.1 Legionellales bacterium
TTAGGTCAAGCAGATTTAATAAATCCAAAAACTATGAAAGCTTACATTCAGCATTCCATAGATAATGGTATGAAAATGCCTGAATGCTCCAAATCTAGCAAGAAAAAATTTATTACGGCATTACATAAGGTACAGGAAATAGATAAAGATAATATACTCCCGGATTATATGAAGGGAAATAACTTAGAATTTACTATCAGAAAATCAAAATTGATAAGAAAGTTATCGAGAAAATTTGAAAATACAAAAGATGAGCAACCAATCGATCAGAAAAGAAAGAGCCGAATGTCAACAAAAATAAAAAATATGATGGAGCTTTTTTCTCCTACAAATAAAACTGAACATAAGAAAAAAATATCTGGGGAAAACATCCAGAAAATAGTTGATAAATATGAAAAAACTGAGATCAAGGATAATTCTTCTGTAAAATCTAAAGTTAAATCTAAAAAAATCAAGAGACTAGCAAAAATTTTTGAAGAAAAACAATCTACAAAAAGAATTTCTAAAACAGAATTTTTAGAAGGATTACAAAGTAAAGATGAGACAAAAGTTTTAGAGTCTATTTTAGATTATATTAGGAATAATCAAAATGAATTTGTAATAATGTCAGAGAGTAATGTCCCAATGAATGATAATAGATTAGATATTATTAATGAGACAGATTTATTAGCAAGTAAAATTAATGAAAGGGATGACTTATCTTCTAAGGAGAAAGTGGAAAAAATATTAGATATGTTATCTGAACAACGAGATAAAATTTCTGCTCATAGTCAAAATTTTAATGAAAATAATAAGTTAACAGGATTGCAAGCGATGCAAAAATCTTTAGTTGCTGATAAAAATCTATTAAATACATATGATGATGTTATCAATACTGTTCAGGAGGCTTATGAACAGCAATACTCAAATCAGAATAATTTAACATTATAATTATTATCTAATAAGAATACATATATTTGTATTTTACTTTAAAATTATTATTTTGTAGTAAATTGTGCATATGTTTTTTCTAAATATACCCAATCATCATCTTTAGGGGTGGCTTTATTAGTACTAATTATATTTAGCCAAAGGTCATCACTAGTAGTTTCATTTTCTATTATTGTTTTGTTAAATTCTGAGATCTTGTTTACGTATAGTATTCTCTCATATTTTCTAGGAGAGCATTGTTTAGATGTATTAGTAATTCTGAATTGAATAACTGTATCTTTGGGTAAATTAGGTGCTGTTGTTATAAACACTAAATTTCCTTTAGTATCAAATTCATCAAAATCTGATTGTTCTGCGTAGAAAATATTTTCTGGTTTTACAATAATACTATTAGGAATTTCATTTATTTCATCTAGTATTTGAAAAACATAGCTTGTATTAGCTGAAAAATTTTTGAGCATGACTAGGTACCATCCGTAATCATTAGACTTGTTTATATTGATTTTAATTTTCATAATATCATTTTCTGTTTTGAATTCTCGCCAATCATGTGAGCCCATATCTAGAAATTTCGGTGATGCTAGAGAATTTGTATGTATTGTTGTTAATAATATACAAAAGATGAAGAAATTTATATATGTGAATAGAGATGTTTGTTTATACATATTCGTCTCCTAGAAGCAAAAATTATTTCCAAATTTTCTCATTATATGAATTTTTTAAGTTATTTGATATAAGATTATGTTTAAAAATTTATAAGCTAATAAATATTTTTATATACTGTTAAACATGTATATTCTCATATGCAAAAAATACTTATCAAACATTGAATTTAATATTGGCGATGTATTTAATTTATGAACAACCGTATTTCAAAATATCTAATCAAAAATCGGTAAAAGTCAAAAAATAGACGTACTGAACCCGTTAAATAGAATTATATATTTTTAAGTAGAGCTAACTCAGGGTGGAAAGATAAAAATTTCTTAGCACTGGTGATGCCAAATCTAATAATGTTTAGAACTAATTGACATCCACAGAAGAGACATTTAAGAGGATCAACATTAAATTCATCAATCATGAGTTTCTGGAATCCATGAAGAGCTAATTGTTTGTCGTCATGTTGGCCAATAATATCTTTAACTTTAGGTAATAAATCAGATATTAATCTATTAGATAAGAAGCCATAATATTTAATAGTTCTAAAGTTAAAATCGTGGATATGAGAAATAAATTTGGCAATGAAATCTTCAGTTGTAAGTTTAAAATGTCTAAAAAATTTAGTTTTATGGTCAAGATATTTAAAAATAACATTATTCCCATCGTAGCGCACAACCGTGATTCTGCAATAGCAGATCTTTTAACATATCTGGAAAAATACTCAATATTTTGTTTAGGGCTATTATTGGGTTTAGCACAATGCACATGCCAATATTTGTGATATTGTTATTTTAGAAAACCATTGAAAGTAAATGAGTGATTAAGGCAGTCTTGTATTTTTTTACATTTGTTGGGAATTGCTAATTTCAAAAATTGTTCTATTTTAATGTAAAACCAGCTCAAAAAACGCTTCTTTTTTAAGATAGTAAAAAAATCAGAATACAAATATCACAACTGATCTTAAAACAGTCAAAAGATCTATAAAAATGCAACATATTCAATTATTGACATAGATGAGCTTTTATCATATTGTTGGCTTTTAAAATGACCAAAGTGATGAGAGGTAAACAATGAAATCATTTAATAAACTTATTTTTTGCACTATTTTAAGCTTATTTAACATAAGTGCTGGAGCAAGCTACATGGCATCTTTGTCTTTAAGAAATGAAACTCGGCAGCCAATTCAGGCTAGAGTTGAAATCAGCACCGAGTACCATAACATAAACCAAATGGTTACTATTCCAGCTGCTCAAAACGGCAATGATGGTTTGGTAGTATTTAGGGTATGTGCAGATATTAAGACATCTCCAGATGAATTTACTATTACACCTGTAAGACAAATTAATGGAGAGCCATTTAGCACGTTTTTCAAAAATATGATGGTAAATAGCCTTGGTAAAGAATATGCTAATACACAGCTTACTATGGATTTAGCAACAGTATCTGAAAATTTCTTCGAAGACCAGCACCAAGCAACTGTAAGAGTTGGTTGTCGTATATTCGGCAGAGGAATTGTTTTTAGACAAGGAACTACGCCTTTACTTGAATATTATAGCTCTTTTAATGCAAGTGCTGAATATAATTTTAATTAAATCCAATAAAAAAGTCTTCGCTAAGATTTAAGTTAATTTAACAAAAGCGAAATTATATATAAAGGTCGTTTAGGATGATATTAGTATTTATCTAAACGACTTTTTTACTTTCTCGTCTGATTAACATCCATACTTTTTACAGAAATAATATCATTTGGCACATTTAAAGTTTTAAGCTCTAAATATCTTATCTGCTTAGGCTATACAACAGAATAATTTGTATTATATTTTCTTTTATATTAGCTATATTTTCTTATTTCATCGTAGAGCAACCTATACGTAAACAAAATTTTAAGAAAATTCATATATTTTTTATAACAATAACTATCATATTATCAATAATATTTAGCTATCTTTTATTGTAATTAAAAATCGAGGATGTCCTCCTTGTCCTGGAATTAAACAACGCGCAAAAATTGCCTCGAAAAATTGTAATATACCCAGAAATAACGACATTGCTAATTTTATAAAATTATTAAACCCAAAATTAATTATTTTAACAGGAAGATGGACAATGTATTTTCATGGGCACCTAAAAAGAGATATATTGCATCCATGGCATGCATTGATTACTGACAATGCTGAGTCAGCTCCTCTAGAACTTAAGAGTGTTAAGGAACAGGACTTTACCCATTCAGGGAAAGTTTTAGAAAGGTGTCTTTTAAAAGATATTGATTTTTTTAACAAAAGTAATATATTAATTATTCAGCAACCTCCTGACTTACAAAAACAAGAACTTTCTTTTGTTAAAAACAATCCCGTTAGTACAGGTATTATTAAAGATTGGCACAACGTGGAAATATCTCTATTAAAAAAGCTTAGCCACAAAAAAAGGTTAAAATCCTTTATACGCATGACTTGTTTTGTGATAAAAATTATTGCTATGCAGTAAAAAATAATAATCTTTTATACATGGATGATTGTCATTTAAATAATAATGGTTAGCAAATTTTACATACAGCAATACAAGATAGTTTTATATTAGAACATTTGTTTTAAGATAGTTTGAAACTAGTAAGGGAAAGATATTAATCAATTAAGTATGGGAAGTGAAGTTGTATTTTTTTTGTAACTTTTTCTATATCGGACAGTTTTCTAACTATTATTAGTACTGTATCATCTCCAGCTATAGTGCCTATAATTTCAGATTGTTTTTTTTGTTCTGCAGGGATATTTTGGTATTTTTGATCAAAAAAGTATGCAAGACTGTTTGCGTTACCTGGACTAGTATGTAAGATAATAAGCCCAGTTTCTGATACTTGCATATTATGCACAGTGGGAAGTTGTCTATTTGGATATTCAGTAATTGTGTATATTCCATCAACTTTAGATATTTTAAGCTTTTTTAATCTCCTAGATAATGTTGCTTGTGGTATATCATAACCTCGTTTTTTTAGATGTTGTTGTATTTCGATTTGCTCTGAAAGTTTATTATTTTGAACAATATTTAGTATATGATTATCTAAGTGTTCATCTTGACTCATGTTACTTAGCCTAAAGTGACTATTTTGTAGATTATATCTCTTTTGCTTGACAAGGCAAACCAAAAACATTATATTCAAATTATGAATGTGAAAAGCATATATAAACAAATAATGAATATAGCAAGCATGATTACTGTTTTCGTGCTGATTTTTATTTGTACAGGATGCACTAGGGACAATGATGCTAATACTATTGTTTTTGCTGTTTCAGCAGATTACCCTCCATTTGAATATGTGAAAGGCGGTAAAATTGTTGGCTTTGAGATAGCGTTTGCTACACTGGTTGCTGAAAAGCTAGGGAAGAAGGCTAAATTTGAAGATATGCAGTTTAGTTCAATATTTCCCGCTATAAATAGTGGTACAGTTGATGCTGGAATTTCTACTATCACTATTACAGAGGAGAGAATGAGAAATTTTGATTTTGCACATTCTCACTATAAGGAAGGTTTGGTGATTGTTTTTGCTAAAGATAAACCAATAACTGAAAAGTCTCAATTATCTAACAAAAAGATAGCCTGTCAATTGGGTACTACTATGGAAATGTGGTTAAGAAAATATGCTCTTAAAACCGAGATAATTACTACAGATAATAATTTACAAGCTATAGAATCATTGAAGTCTGGGCTCGTAGATGGGGTTTTAATTGATGCAATTCAAGGTAAAGTATTTGTTAATAAGAATAAGCAATTATCTTATAATTTTATTGCAGAAGCTGATTATGGCTATGGGATTGCATTAAAGAAAGGATCTACATTATTAGAAGAAATCAATAAAGTTATTCTAATTTTGAAAGACGATGGGACTCTAGATAAACTTAAGAAAAAATATTTACATAGTAATTTATGAATGAATTTTTAGCTGATGTAGTTTTCATAGGTAGTGGTATTTATATTACTCTTGAGTTATTGTTTGGCGGACTTATTATTGGTTTAATTTTAGGAGTCTTAGCTGCTGTTTTAAGATATAATGAAATTGGCGTTTTTTTTATTAATAGAGTGATTTCTATTTTAAGGGGAAGCCCTTTAATTTTGCAGCTTAGTTTTATTTATTTTTCTACTCCAGCTGTATTGGGGATTAAACTCAGCATTATATCTGCTGGAATAATTAGTTTTGGCTTGAATAGTTTTGCATATATTGCTGAGATTCTACGTGCTGGTATAAACAGTGTCCCAAAAGGTCAATTTGAAGCTGCAAAGACGTTACGGATCCCAAACTACTATATGTGGAAAGATATTATTCTACCACAGGTTTTTAGGAATGTTTTTCCTGCAATGGTTAATGAAATTATTTCTTTATTAAAAGAAACTGCGCTTATATCTACTATTGGCGGGATGGATATTATGAGGACTTCGCAGACTCTAGCAGCTCAACAATTTAGTTATTTTATACCTTTGTGCATAGCTGGTGGATATTACTATGGTTTAGTACTTTTTGTTGAATATTTAGGCAGAAAGATTGAAAGAAGGGCTTTCCATGTTGAAAATTAGTAATGTGTCTAAGAGGTATGGTGATAATCTTATTCTGGATGATATTAGCTTTGCTATTGATGAATCAAAAATTGTGGGGCTTGCTGGACCATCTGGAGGAGGAAAGTCCACTTTGCTAAGATGTATTCAGAACTTGGAAACTATAGATACTGGTAGTATTGTTTGTGATGGCAGAATATGTTTTATGTTTCAAGATTTTCAATTATTTCCTCATATGACTGTATTAGATAATTTATTATATGCTCCTAAGCTAATAGAGCCGAATAAAAATCATGAGCAGTATGCTAAGAAAATATTAACAAATTTAGGAATTCTTAGTAAGTTGAATGCATACCCAAATCAGTTGTCTGGTGGGCAAAAACAAAGAGTAGCTTTGGCTAGAAGTTTGATGATTCATCCTGAGCTATTACTTTGTGATGAACCAACATCAGGTTTAGATGTTGCTACTATTTTTGAAGTTGTTGGATTATTGCAATCTGTTAGGGAGCTTGGTGTCACTATGATGATAGCTTCACATGATTTAGATTTCTTAACAAGAATTACTGATCAAATACTTTTGCTAAAAGATGGTAAAATATTAACAAGTATATATACCAAAACCACATCGGAGCCTATTAAGAAATTAAAAAAATATTATTAAATTTCAAAGAATTATGTAATGAAATAATTTTTTTGAGGCTGTCTGGTTTAGATGGATAGCAATGAATTTTATCTAGCGCATTTAGATTGTGGATTGACAGATTGTATAATTTGAGGTAAAATGTACACATAATGAATAGGCTTTTTAAACATTTTATAAATTCACGAATGTGACCATCATCGAGTTAT
>JABSQI010000086.1 GCA_013215905.1 Legionellales bacterium
GCTTTAGCTTCTGCCTCTGCTTTAGTATAAAGCTTACCTGTATTTATATTCACCTGCTTTTGCAGTGAATTTACTCTATTTCTATAAAAAGTTGCGCCACCAGTTGCAATAGCTAAACTATCTGCTATTCTAGTAAATATAAAACCTTTATTTAATAGATAAGCAACAACACCTTTCATACCGCCTTTTTTCGATGCTTCTGCAATTTCAGACTCAGCTACATTAATCCTCATTCCATTACGTCTTTGTACTAAATAATCTGAATTCATTAAGTACATTACATCTTTCCAATATTGAGGTTGATTAGCAAAAGCTTTACCAGCTGCTACTATATTGTTATCTGACCAGTTTATAAAGTTTACATTAGAAATAAGCTGTAGTAAAGCTGATTTTCTATTTAAGAACATAATAGTACCAACAGAGTTATTAAGCCAGTCCATTACATTTTCAACTTGTTTGCTATCACTTAAAGGTCTGTTACTACCTCGCTTCATTCTACCTAGAATATTTCTTAAAGCCGCGACATAGTTGCTACCATATAAAGCTTCTAGCTTATTCATATTCTTTTCAGAGAATATAATATCAACATTTTCTTGCCATTCTTGTAAAGCTTCTTTTCTATATACTTTTTGTATACTGCTAATTATATCACCAGTAATACTTCCACCAACCCAATTAGCTGCAGGAGCAGGATAACCTTTATCTTTTTGTATAAATGCTATTTTTTCTGCAAACACTTTCATGTCTGCATTATCTTCAATTAATTTTACTAAAGCATTTTTATCTCTTTGAGATAATCCTGGTATATCCATGCCTTGCATGTTCCAGATATATACTCTTAAAGCTTGAGAAAAAGTAAAGTTACTATAACCAACTTGATCATTTAAGTTATCTGGTATATTCTCTATACTATTTCTAATTTCATTAAAATCATTAGCAACAGCTATTTGAGCTGCTATAATCTCTTGTTCTGCTCGGTTATAAGGATCTACTAAATGATCTTGTATCCATTTTAAAGCTCTATCACCATCAGCACCAGTAGGTAATAACTTATACATAAGACCCACAAAGTCTTCAGCAGATGGAGGAATAAAAAATTCAAATCTATTCGCTTTTTTACCCTGTACTTTAGCCCTTGCTTTTGAATAAGTTTTATACCATTCTTTACCACTTTGTTGCTCAATGATAACATTAAAGTCTTTGTCAATTTTTTCTCTTGCACTTTGTTTAGCTACTTGTACATCAGACTTAACATCTATTTGATCAAGTATATTTTTAACAGCTTGCACATTAGCTAGTGAATCATCAGCAAAATAAAAATCATTATATCCTTTAGCAGCTTTATCTAATATCCACAAGGCTTTTGCTTGAGGACTACCGTTTTCTAAACCAGTTATATTTTTTAAAGGTATATCTAATCCAATACCTTTTAAGAATTTTTGTATAGATTTAGCTGATGCTTGTGGTCTTGCTGTTAATACAAATATATCCCCACTACCAAATTTATTTTGACGTTTTAAAGCCAGATCAGCTAAAGGACCTTTTTTACCTTTTACAACCTTGTTAAATTCTTTAAAATCAAATGTCGCGCCTTCTCTTTCTAACACTTCTGATTGTTGAGCAAATTCAGCTGGTGTAATTTTAAATGTTTTATTACCAACAGTTACAATTACTTTACTATTACTAAAAGCCAACGTGTCATCAAAATCAAATACACTTATTCCTTTTGTAGGTTTATTTATTTTTCTACCTTGAAATGCAGCTTTATCTGCATTGCTCATAGCTTCAATAGAAGCCTCTGTAGTACCATCTTCATTTATTAAATCAAATAAATTTTCTTTATTTAGCTTGACTCTTTTACTTGATTTTGCATTTACTTTATTAGCTGCTTTTAATTCAGCTTGAGCTTTAGGTACTGTTAATTGATCTTCTAATACTTTATTTATTAAATTTGTTCTTTCATTTCTAGAATCAACATTATTGTTTATACCTTTTAAATCAAAACCTAATACATCTACTAATAATTTATTTTCTTTTAAATTCCAAAATTCACCTATATTTAATAAACCATCTTCCATGTATCTAGAAAAAGAAACTATACCTTGAAATGCTGATTGTCTTTCGCCTTTTACTATACCGTCTATTATTTTAGAAAATAACGCGCCCATAGCTGACGTTTTTGATTTAGGTAGTTTATTATCTGTAGCTTCAGTTATAGCTGCTTGAGAAGCAGAAGCTTCAATTATATCTTTTACAATAGGAATCTGATTACTTAATATACCGTATTCTATAAGTTTACCTAAATTGTTTGCAACAAAACTATGTTCTTCTCTATATGTTTCATTAAAAGGTTTACCAGTTGTAGGATCTACTTGAACATTACGTAAAGGCATTAAATGTCTAAACGGATGTTTTTGAGAGTTAGTAACACTAGCTGTCAATGCTTTAATAAACCATGGAAAGTTTTTATTACCTTTTAATTTATTTAAACCATCAATAAGTTTAAATAATACAGGTATTTTTCTATCTTGTTCAACTTGAAAACTTTCACTAGTTATAGTGTTCCATATTTTGTCTGTAATTTTTTTATTGCCGTCTGTATATTTTTTACGAGTTATTATAGGAGTAGTAATGTCTTCACCTTTTTTATTTTTTACATTTGGGTATTTAGGAATAGCATTATCAAATTCACTTTTAGCTCCATATAAAGCTAAATTACCCGCATCAGCACCTTCTACTTGCCCAGGTTTACCGCTAACAACTAACTGATTTGTAGACATATCAAATATTAACTGTCTAATCATTGGTCTATCTTTAGGTGGAAAACTTTCAATTAAATCAATAACCATTTCATTTCTAGCCTCACCATATGTTTGTGCGCCTTCATAATCAGTTTCACCTTTTGCATTTGGTATAACAGCAGTCCACTCATACATGGCACCAAACTTTTCATCTTTTCCTTTTTCAACTCTAGTTACTGGAACTAAAGGAACACCTTCAACATTATTTAAAGCTGTAGTAATTTTATCTATATTAGTTTCATAACTACCAGATGATAAATCAATTTTTGGTTTACCTGTAATTCTTTGAACTTTAGTTTTTCTATTTGATGCTTTAGCTACGTCAAAAGATTTATCTTCTAAGTTTCTTTTATCAAGATTAAAAATAACCTCATCCATAAATTGATCAGCTGTAAGATTAGAACCTTTAATTTCTAATCTACCCTGTAAATCATTCATGAACTCAGTGTCATTTTTTATCTCTTCCATTTGTTCAACTGCTACACCTTCAGCAATTAAACTCATTAAAGACTGATGCCTTTTTTCAGTAGATTTAAAATAGTCTTTTATCTCATCTATTTTTTGTGGTGTAACTTCAGGTATTAAATAAACTGGCTTTTTAAAATCAGTACGTTTACCGTTTTCGACTTTAACAGTTGGTACTCTATCAATTTCTTTTATGTTAAATAGTTTACCAAATCTTCTTTTTATTTGTGCTATTGGTAACGTTTTAATAAAAGCTTTGTTAATTAATCTATCAATGTTGTTATTGTATTGTTCACTATTCCATCTACCTAGAGCTTTTTTAATAGGAGCTCTGTACTCTTTACTTTTAGTTTTTTCAACAATAGTTTGAGCTACTTGTTTAGGATTAGTTTTACCACTCGCTATAGCTCTATTTATATCATCTTTAATATTAGTAGTTTGCTCTGTTCTTATTTCACCTGTTATATTGTTTTCTATAACTTTTATAGACGATGGATATACTTTAGCTCTACCTCTATCCTCTCTAGCACGCTGATCAAAATCAACCTGTTGATCTGTATCTACTATTTGTCTACCTTTATCTTCAAGCTTTTCTTTACTTATAGTTCTTTGCTTTCTTTCAATTTCAGCCTTAAAAAATCCTTTACCTCTTTGACCAATAGTATTTCTTATGTAATTACTTAATGATTGACGTTGTCCAGTTTCTGCATTTATTTCTGTGTAATTTCTAGCAATACTTGGAAACTCGCTATTTAAAAAGTTTAAAGCATCTTGTACTTGAATATCACCTGCTTCTCTAGAATATCCCATAGCTTTTAAACCAAGGTTGTAATATTGATTTATTAAATCTTGAGTTAAATCAATATCCATATCAGCACCTTCTTGTTGGTATTGTAACATTAAATCTTGAGCAGTTCTACCTGATTGAGAAGATAATGCTTTGTTTAAGTTACCGCCTTGGTTTTCAATCATATCTGTAATCTGTGTAGAAACACCTTGCCCTAATTGATCACCTACAGTTGCAGCTCTATTTAACATACGTTTTTGAGCGGCGTTTAATCCTTTACCCGCTCTACGTCTTAATGCATAATCTTTTACAAAATTATAAACATCTCTATCGCTTTTAAAATTTATATTAACAAATGGTAAGCTTTGTAATAAATTTCTTATTACTCTACCTATTTTATCTATTATACCATCATCAACATTTATTTCTTCATTAATAATCGCATCAGCAAAAAATGTTAAAGCTTCTTCGTATTGTTGCTCTATAGGTTGTCCTTTGTAAAATTGATAACGCTCTTTTAAAAGCCCTGTCATTCTACCATCTTTATCCATTTTATCTAATATATTCAATAAAGACTTACCCATTGCTGTTTGAGCTTTAGGATTATCTTTTACTGTTTGAAATATTAGAGCGTGTAAAAACTCATGATCAGCAACTGCTATATCTCTTACTTCTGCAGCTGATTCTTTATCAACTATTATTAATTGTTCACCTGTTGCTTTATTTTGTAATATAACTCCTGCACCGTCTTTTGAAGCTTTAGAATCCCAATTACCAGTTTCATTTTGTTGATCTATAAATGCATCAGCTTCAGCTTTTGTATCAAAAGCCTGCATAGTAACATTACCATCTTGATTTACTAAACCATTTAAACTACTTATCTGTCTATTTAAACCTTCTTGAGACATTATTTCGGCTAGTCTGTCATTTAAGACTTTCATTTCTTCTCTTATGGTAAGACCTAAACCTAAGTCGCCATCCATTTGATTTAGTTCCTGATTTAAATTATTAAGCTCTTGGTATATATCAAACACTTCTGATTTAGCTTCAGTACTAAAATATGAAGGTATTTTAAGCAAAGTGTTTCTATCGTTAGATAACTTTTGTAAACGCTGTTCGTAAACATCTTCGTCTATAGTGCCGTCTTTTAAATCATTATCTAATTGTATTCTACTAGTTTCAAATAAATCATTTACTTTTTTATAAAGCTTTGGATCTCTAATATTTAATTTAGTATTTTTAGCAACTGCTACAACTTGATTAATAGTAGATGCTGTTACAGAACCTAAACCTGGTAATAATAAACCACCTAAAAATCCTTCACCCATAGATTCTACATATTCCATGGCATTAAATTTTCCTAGAGCTAACTGTTCTACACCAGTTTGACTTCCTTCTGTAAGCGCTTCATTAAAACCTGCTTTTAAATTATTTCCAGCTACTTTTCGGCTTTGACTTAATGCTTTTCTAATATTACCTTTTATTAACTGAGTAAATGCACTCATACCAAATCTAGCAGATTTTATAATATATCCAATACCTGCTCTTTCTAATCCAGCAATAGCTCCACCCGCAGTCATACCACCTGTTAAAGCAGTATCAAATTCATCGGGATTAGATTCTATCCATGCTAATAATTCTTCACCAGTTACTTGACTTGGGTCTTTACCTAAATCATTAGCAGCTCTTTGTTGAGCTATATCAAAACCTATATTACCACCTTCACTTATCATTGTATATAAACCTGCTGAAAAAAAGTTAGCAGCCATATACGGAACTTGTTTTAAAACTACTTTAGGTAAATATCTTACTGCATCGGCTATATTACCCGAAGCTATATTGCTTAGAAAGTCTGTAAATTTTTCTTGTGTAAACAAACCTTTTTCAGCTTCTTTATCCATTAATTCAACAGCTCTATCTAAAATTCTTGTTTGTTTTTTATTTAAATCTCTAGCAATAAATTTTCTAGCTTCACCAAATTTTAGTAATTTAAAACCTTTTTTCTCTGCTTGTTTTAAAGCATAGCCTGTAGTGTAACTTTCTAAATTACCATTTAAAAGATTAAACACTGGATTAGAATATAAAGGTCCTGAATATTCTCCTGTTTCTTTATTATATTCTGAATAATTACCAATTAAAGGTTTCCATTCACCTGTTTCTTCGTTATACCATACTAATGAATTATCACCGTCTGGTAAATAATGTTTTCGAGATTGTAAATTATAAATATTATTACCTCTTCTGTGTTCTATTTTATTTTCTCTATTGTTCCATGTATCAGCATCTCCTTCATGAGTAAATGAATTATAATAATCCATATCTCTAGCAAAATCTTGCATTAAAACACTTTGAGTAAATTTATCTGTAGATAATGTTTCTAATCCTGAAACTATAGTATCACTAATTTCATAAGGATTATAACCAAAAAACCTTTCTAATCCTCTAACCCATGAGTCTGGATCTGATCCTGATAAAAATTGTACAATAGCAACTGAATTAATACCAAAACCTAAATTATCTATTGAATCAGGTTCTGCACCGAACAATTCAGCTTTATATCTTTTTAATCTTAAATTTGCTTTAGATTTTTCAAGAGCTTCTGCAGCTGCTTTTTCATTAGCTTGAGTAACTAATGGCTTCATTGCGTTTTCTAAACCTTTTTCTAAAAAATCTATTCTTTGTTTAAATCTAGGATCATTTACTATTAAATCATTTACAAAAGTTTGATACTCTTCATTAAGCTGCTCTATTCTATCTTCTGCAGACACACCTTCAACATCTGGAGTAAATACAAAACCTACTTCATCAAAGTCTACAGTGGGTCCAGTTCTACCACTTAATGCGGCGCTGATAGATTCAAAATAATTTTTAGGAAACGCAAAGCTTTTATATTTTTTTAATTCTTCTTGAAG
>JABSQI010000087.1 GCA_013215905.1 Legionellales bacterium
GACCAAACTGGATCTGTCAAAATATTCAATCCTTGAGTTTGGATTAAAAATGTTACATGACCAACATTTGAAACCCTTAATTTATTACCTTCTACTTTCAGTGGTGGAATATCATATGCCTCCACTGGAGCATAATCAGGCCATGGCGTCGATTTTCTGGTTAGAATCCAATGAAAAAAAGATACTGAATTTTTATTCATTCTAGACATAGGATCATGAAATCTTTTTCCATCAAAATGATCACTTACTTCACCAGAGTAATATCTGACGTTTGATAAAAATACCATAACCAACATTGAGATAAATATACATAAAGCTAATATTTTACTCATTAATACATCCACAATATAAAAACATATTTAATTTAACTTTAAACTTAGATTTTTTAAACATCCTTTTTTAAATATGTTTTGCCACAAAATTTATATGAACACCATAAACTTAGTGTTTTTCCCTAATATAGTAAAATTTGGAGTATAATCAATAAAATTAATATTTTCATGTCTTCCAGTTTTAATAACTAATCTTTCACTAAATTTTGTTAGTGCTAAATTTAGCAAATCTTCATACTTTTGGTCTGGTTGAATTATTCTTCTTAATATTTCCATTGATTTATTATTTTTAGCTGTTTTATTAAGCTGAGGACGAATTGGATCAATATAAATTATCTGCTCACTAACATCATTTTCTGCTAAATAATCAACAGAGTTTATCTGTTTAATTGTTATATCACAGTCAATTTTTCTTTGTAAACGCTCAATGCCATCTTTTAACAGTAAGTATACAACAGGATCCCTTTCTAAAACTAAGACTCTGCAACCAGCTCTTGCAAGAATATAACTATCTACGCCCCATCCCCCGGTTAAATCAAGAACCGAAGTAATTCTATTTTTTTTGATCCCACACGCTTTAATCAAGGACTCTCTTGTTAAATTTGAAATCCTATACTCCAAACTATTTTCTAAAAAATCTACAAAAAAATCTTTGGAATAGTCTGTTAATTTTAAGAATATTTTATCATCATCAACCACTAACATATCGTTGGCTAGTTCTGTATTGCTTATCAAATCTAACTTATACTTCCTTGAGATATCTTCGGCTCGTAGTTGTCCACCACCTTTATATGCTATTTTATTAATTTTACTCATGAAAATTTGATTAAAAATAATTATCACTATTATATACTTATAGTATAAACTATTACACTTTTTGCAATACTTACTATTTACTAAATTAATTTAACTAGATATAATCAATGATAAATTTACTCATTATATTGAATATGTCTTTTGAAAATAAATTAGTAGCTATCATTAATAAAAAAATAGACCCAGGTGTTGCCATGAATGCCCTAGCTCATATGGCTATTGGATTTGGTACAACACTTGATGATAAAATACTAAAACTAAATGATTATAAAGATAAAGATTCAAATATATATCCTAATATATCACAGATGCCTTTTATCATCCTAAAAGGAAAATCAACGGAAATCCGCAAAGCCATTCAAAAAGCCAAGGAAGAAAATATTAAATATTCAATATACCTTGATACTATGACTGGTGGAACTTACCAACAGCAACTAGATAGAACCCTAGAAACACCAGAAGCAGATCTTATTTATTATGGAGCTACTTTTTTCGGAAAGTGGGAAACTGTTAGTCAAATAACCAAAAAATTCTCACTGTATACTTGATACTTAGTAACTAAGTTAACACAGCTGCTATTTGACCCATTTTATAAAAATGTAGTTCTATTTTTACATTCTCTTCCAACTTTTCTACACGTTTAATCATTGAGTGCAGCTTCATTTTGCTGATCTTATGATTCTCCAATAAAGTATGTTCAAGTGAACGCATACCTAGAGAAAAATTTCTTCTTTTATTTAAAGTATCAAGTTTTGGATGAGTAGTTTTATTTGCTACAACTTTATAACCATTTTTCGATAAAAATTTTCCATAGGTCCTAGCAATAGAAAAATCTGTTTTTTGAATTTCTTCTTGTAACGCATCAATTTTCTTAATTAATTCCAATCTATAATCATAAGGCCTACTACTGATGGTGGTATTACCTTGGAGTTCTTCTACTAGAAGATACCCTCCTGGCTTAAGTACTTTTTTTACTTGTTCAGCAACTTCATATGGATTACGCATATGAATTAGCACAAAGCGCACATAAACTACATCATATTTTTCTTCAATCTTTGTTAAATCTGTAGCAGATCCTTGTTGAAATTTTATATTTGTTAATCTTTCCTGTGATGCTAATTTTTTAGCAAGCTGTATTTGTCTATTAGAAATATCAACTCCTAGTACTCCACCGCCCTCTCCAACAATCTTTGCTATTTCTTGGCTCATAATTCCAGGACCACAACCTATATCAAGAACCTTATCACCTTTCTTAATATAGTTCTTTATAAAATTAAGAGAGTATGGATTTACCGCTTCATTTAGGTAGCGCATACGTTTTAGATCTTGTTTACCTGTCGAAAGTGCATAAGTATTTTTCTTAGCAGATACCGCATATCCATTGGCCAAGCAAAGGGACAGTAAGATGAATATAAATTTAGATACTGTAGATAATTTCATTAAATCCCTCCTTTAAAGCAAATTTGCCTCAAAATATTACAATCCTATAACAATACTATAATATCTATTAATAAAGATAACAAGTGTTTTATAATATTGATATTAAAGTAAAATATTGTAATATGAACTACTCTAAAGAACAGTTATTCATAAAATTACGGGAATATAACATTAAAAAAGAGATTATAGAGACGATGTTAAAAATCCCAAGAGAAAATTTTATTGATGAAATAGATAAAGACTTTGCGTACAATAATTCGCCACTAAGAATTGATTGTATGCAAACCATTTCACAGCCTTACATTGTAGCAAGAATGACTGAGTTAGTTATCCACTCTAAAAATATGGAT
Source organism: Legionellales bacterium (assembly GCA_013215905.1). Next base: position 2,939 of record JABSQI010000087.1, read on the forward strand.
AAAATCTTAGAAATAGGAACTGGTTCAGGATATCAAGCTGCTATATTATCTTTACTTGTTAACAAAATTTATACATTAGAAAGATTTAAAAAATTATCGCTAAAGGCCAAAAAGCGCTTAAAAACATATTCCAATGTTTTTTGTTATCATGCAGATGGCTTTCATGGATTAGAAAAAAATGCACCTTTTGATGGCATTATAATTACCGCAGCTATTAATAAAGTACCCGATAGTCTTATATTACAAATGAGCAACAATAGCGTAATTGTTTATCCTGAAAAAAATTATCCTAATGAAACCCTGACAACTATCTATAAACACAATGATAGTTTTTCTAAAACTTATCATGAACAAGTAAGATTTGTACCAATGCTTCCAGGCCTTGCCTAAACTATCTTAAAAAATGTTCAACAAAATCTGCTAAATTCTTATATTTTGAAACTCCTTGTAAATGTGTGGAATTAATATCAACATGGGGGTTAGTAAGCACAAACTGTGGCGTGACATTTACGCTCTGTGCGGCCAACACATCTTTAATGTTATCACCAACCATATTCACTGTTGATAAATCAACAGTGTATTTTTCAGCAAATTGTAACAGTAATCCTGGTTTTGGCTTGCGACATACACAATTATCATCAGGATGATGTGGACAATAGAAAATATCTAAAATACTACCATTAACTTTTGTTAGTTCAGAACGCATTTTCTCATGAATCGCATGTAAAGTTTCAATCGAAAAAAGTCCTCGCGCCACCCCTGCTTGGTTTGTGATAATCACCACATGGTATCCAGCTTTATTTAATTTAGCTATTGATGCTAAACTCCCTTCTATGGGATTCCATTCATTAGGAGATTTTATGTAGTCATCTGAATCATAGTTAACCACACCATCTCTATCTAACAATATATATTTATCCATCTTTACATTCTTCAATATTTAGCATAGATAAATTTGCCACTCTCATAAATACTGCATTTAGCTGAAATAATAAATTAAGTCTATTATTTCTAATTTTTTCATTTTCATCCATTACTAGAATATTATCAAAAAAATTGTTTATAGTATTTTTCAGTGCAGAACATTCCGAGAGAATTTCTTTAAATTTGTTTTGTTTTAATAACTTCGCAGTTACCTCATCAATGGTTTTTATTTCCTGGTACAATTTTTTTTCAACATCTTCAATTAATTGACTCTCATCTACCTTTGAAGGATTTGTTAAATTTGCTTTTAATAAAATTCTTCGGATCCTCTTATTACTTCCAGCTAAATCTTTTGCTACATCTTTTTTTAGGAAGTCTTGAACTGCTATTATTCTTTGATCTATCTCATTAATATTATCTATATTGAGAGCAAGCACTGCATCAATTACACTATAATCGATTTGTTGTTCAAGATAATATCCTTTTAATCTTTCGATAATATATGCTAAAACCTTTTGCACATCATTAGATAGCTGGACTTGATAATTATCAAATGCACTTTTGATTATATTTCCTAGTTGTAGATCTAATTTATTTGCTAGAATAATTTTTATTATGTTTAGTGCAGCTCTTCTTAATGCAAATGGGTCATTGTCTCCTTTTGGAATAATGCCTAAGCCGAAATATCCAACTAAATGATCAATCCTATAGCTTAAAGCAAGAGCTACTCCGAGCTCTGTTGATGGTACTGAACTATTGATAGCATTTGGTAAATATTGTTCCTTTATAGCTAGACATACGTTTTCATTTTCTTGATAAAATTTCGCATAATAATACCCCACTATTCCTTGGAGCTCAGGAAATTCTCCAACCATTTCGGTTGCCAGATCAAACTTTGCTAATAATCCGGCCCTTTGTGCTAACTCTAGATCTTCTAAACTAACAAACTTAGTAATTAGCTTACTTATTCTTTCAGATTGCTGATATACTGAACCTAATTTGGCATGCATTTGAATTGAGTGGAGTGAATCTAAATAATAATTAAGAGATCTAGATATATCGCTATTATAAAAAAACTCAGCATCAGCTAGTCTTGCCTGAACTACCCTCTGATTACCTTCAACAACTACTTGATTATCTTTTGCTGCTATATTACTAACAATTAGAAATCTTGCGGATGATTCTCCAGATGATGTCATTAATGGAAAACATCGTTGGTGATGGATTATGGTAGTTTCTAAAACCTCTTTAGGTAGTTTAAGAAATTTTTCATCAAATTCCCCTTGTAAAATAACAGGATATTCAATTAAATTATTTACTTCGAAAAGCAATTTCATATCGTTATAACAAATTTCTTTAGTTGATTTTTCTATTTTTTTAATATTATTATTAATTATAGATAATCTTTTATCTTGTTCTACTATCACAAAATTTTCAGCTAGTTTGTTAATATATTCATTACTATCTTGTATAGTTATTGGTTTTTTCCCAGCAATCCTATGCCCAAAAGTTACATTACTACTTTGCAGGCCAAATATATTTACTGGCACAATCTCTTTAGCAAAGATTACCATTAGCCAATATATCGGACGTATAAATTCGTCATCAAATTCTCCCCAACGCATACCCTTTATCCCTGAAATTTTGGCTAATAGTTGCTGCATTATTTCTGGGATAATACTCTTAGTTGGTTTAATTGGTTCCTCTTGTAAATAAAATATATATTTTTCATCTTTTTGAAGTTCAGCAATTTCTGCCTTAACAGATTTAGCAAAACCAATACAAGCATTGGTAGGCTCACCTTTTTGGTCAAAAGCAATATTTAGTGCTGGCCCTCTTTTGTTTATTACTTTTCCTGGGATCTCTGTTAAAACATTTTCAGCAATTAAAGCAATTCTCCTTGGGGTATATAAAGTTTGGATTGACTCAAAACTAATTTCCGCACTAATTAATAATTTTTCTAATTTATCTCTTAACTGATTTGCTAATTTTGGCAAAATTGCTGCTGGGATCTCAGCAGTGCCAATTTCGATGAGTAATTCTGCTGTATTTTTCATATTAACCAGCCTTGCACAATGGAAAACCTAACTCTTTGCGGATATCAAAATATTTTGTTGCAACAGCTCTTGCCAATGAACTTACTCTTAAAATGTATCGTTGTCTTTCAGTAACTGATATTGCATGCCTTGCATCTAGCATATTAAAAATATGGGATACTTTTAATACCATTTCGTATGCTGGTAAAACTAAGTTCTTCTCGAGTAAATCATTACAAGCTCCTTCAAAGAAATTAAATTGGCGTAAATGTTCATCAACATCAGCATGTTCAAAATTATAAGCTGACATTTCTTGTTCATTTTGCAAATATAGATCTTTATAAAGTAATTCTTTGTCACCGTAATTAGCCCAGACAATATCAAAAAAACTATCTTTTCCCTGTAAAAATAAAGCAAGTCTCTCAAGTCCATATGTTATTTCACCCATAACTGGCTTGCAGCTCATACCTCCAGCTTGTTGAAAATAAGTAAATTGCGTTATCTCCATGCCATCTGCCCATACCTCCCAGCCTAATCCACTAGCCCCTAAGGTTGGTGACTCCCAGTTATCTTCCACAAATCTGATATCATGCTCATTTTGATAAATACCAATTTCAGACAATGAATCTAAATATAACTCCTGAATTTCAAGAGGAGATGGTTTTAAAACAACTTGAAACTGGAAAAAATGTTGGGTTCTATTAGGATTCTCTCCATATCTACCGTCAGTTGGCCTTCTTGAAGACTGTACATATGCAGCATTCCAAGGCTCTGGACCAATAGCCCGCAAAAAAGTATCTGGATGAAAAGTTCCAGCACCAACTTCCATATCGTAGGGCTGTAATATTAAACAATTTTTTTCTGACCAAAATTTTTGTAATCTAAAAATCAAGTCTTGAAATGTTAAGCTATACTGAGACACTTTTTACCTTATTCTGCAACATAAAATAAAACATCAGGTTCGAATAAGTAATATTTATCGTAAAATTACTGTTAGTGCAAGATAGCACGGAATTTAAATTCCGTGCTATAGATTTTCAAACTTATTTAACCTGCTGTAGC
>JABSQI010000088.1 GCA_013215905.1 Legionellales bacterium
AAGTCATGGAGGTACGGTCTATTAATCATTGCAATTGTATTTAATAGCGCTGGTTATGCATTAAATGTTACTCAAACTAAAACCATTAACGGTGACCTCCATAAAAGCATTATTTTTTGGCTGTATATTTGGATCAGTAAAGTTTATAAATTTGCCTTTTTTTATAGTTTCTGAAAAATATATACAATTAGAGATCGTATAATTTTGTATATTTTTTTTAATAAATTTATTTATAAAATTCATAAAAATATTTTTGGGATAACTATGTAGATCTCCTAATTTAGTAACTATAATATTTTTTAAAGAAGACTGACCTATAATTTTTTGAACTGTCACAGCAAAATTTTCGAGGACTAGAATAGTTTCTATATCAGCATCATTTACTTGATAGAGTAATTCTCTAGGAGTATATAACGGGTTAATATTAACAACCGTTAACCCTGCTTTTAAAGCACCGAATATTGCTACAGGGTATTGTAATAAATTAGGTGACATAATGGCAAATTTATCCCCTTTTTTTAGTTTTAATTCATTTTGTAAATAGGCAGCAAATGCTAATGATAATTTATGTAATTCTTCAAAAGTAATATCGGTACCAAAATTGGAGAATGCAGTTAACTCAGAGAATTTCTCACACTTTTGATCAAATAAATCACCAATAGAATTATAATTTTCGGATTTTGTTTCATGGGGTACTCCTTGTTGATATTCTGTAAGCCAAATTTTATCCATATGTACCTTCATGAAAATATAACTATATAATATATAGCAAATATTTGAAATTATTAATTTAGATTGTTTATATATGTTTCTATTTGTTGGATATAATTCGAACTCTTATATAATGAATCTCTTTATCCAGACCTAATCAGTCATGTTTACAGGTACCATAGGTTAATCCGTATATTACAAAGCCTTTACTTCATAGACTATATAGACAATGAATATTTTTTTATACTCTAATTTTATATACACATATTTAAGTGCTACTTTTATGCCTTTTCGTAAATATACTCTAACTTGTACTTGAATATATCACTCTTCAGCGCCAGAATGTGCCCAAACATCTCACAGTCTATAAGAAATCTTTCAAAACATCTAGCATAGAAAAGTAATGCGGTATGCACATAAATATATCTATTATTTGATCATAAAAAGATGATCGGCCTCAAAAAAAATTATCACATACTATCCTTTACTTGCCAAAACCTCGCTCTTCTATCTTATAATCTTTTAAAAGTATATTACCTTTTCAGCTCTTTACTATTACTTAAAACGATTGATTTATCAAAAATCAATCGTTTATTCAATAGAAATTACAAACAGCTACAATTATCCCGAAAAATGGAGACTTTGCCAATTTGACAGATAATAGTGTCAATTATCGTCCTGGGGATGCAACTCATTACTAGAATCTTTAATTACCATTATTGATAGAAACAAGATAGATAGTGAGGATGTAGTTACGCATACTAAAATGGAATATAAGAGTTAATAGATAATCACTACCGCTATCAAATATAAAATTCCTGCATCATATCGAAAACAGGTTTAAACAAAATCATATAAGCAGTTTCTATAGTAATAATTATATTTTAATAAAATGTTTTAAATTGGAATTATGTTCAATTTTTTCTATTGCATTATATTTTTTTAATTGTTTGATCATTCTATCTGGAGTTAATGTATGCAGATGTTCATTAATTCCAAAAGGTACTTTTATAAGCCTATCTTTTTTTTCTTCAGGAGAGCCTAACTCTTTATTTAGTTGCATAATAGTAGCAATTATGGTTCTAGCAGCAAAGGCAGAACATAACATTTCTGCATGTTCCACATTACCTGAAAGAACACTATATGTATGATTATCAAACATATCTGCTCTAATTTTTTCGAAATCGTTTCTCCATAAATATGTCTTAAATTTAAATTTTGATAGAATCCCTCTTAATTTAAAACCGGTTGCACTTGGAACTTTTATTCTATCAAAACTAGTCACAGCGCTATCATGGAGTCTCCTTTCAATTCTTTTATATTTTTCACATATTAACTTCTCCCAGTCTTGACCAAGTCTTTTCTCTAATTCAATTCTATTTTTAGGACTAATAAGATTTTTTAGCTTTAGTTTATACATATCGGAATATAGATATTGACCATAATCAAAATTATCAGATTGTACCTTGTAATTGAGGTGTGATTGGGTTAAAGGTCCACCATCATATTTTCTATAAACCAACGAAGTATGATCATGTTTTGTTATCCATTTCCGTAATTTCTGCATAAAACTTAACTTCTTTCCTCGTAATTCTGCATGTTTCCCCATATTAATAGTCGCAATCACACTATGACTATTTGCTAAATTATTCGCAAATGAAGAACTTAGACTTGACATTGTAGGGTGAATTTTCTCTGCTTTTTCAAATATAGATTTTAATTGAGCATTTTTGCCATAAATATCTTGAGGCAAAATATTTCTAACTTTATCAATATCTGATAGTATGCCAAATTGTGCAAGTGTAATTTTTTTTCTTCTAAATGATTTAAATATTTTTTTAGTTTGATTATTTATATTTGAGATAAATTGTTTTGCAATATCCTTATATTTCGCATGATGTCTTGTTTTAAATGTAAATGCAGATAGTTTATACATAGACTGTGCAAATCCTCCACCATATTTATGTATATCATCTTTTTGAAAAAGTTCTAGCATTAATTGTTTGTTAGACATAAAATCTTGTAATTTTTTATTTAAATCCATGTTCCCTAATGCATTAGTAACAAATTCATTTAAAAAATCTTTTTGTGTTTCTGAAAGTTTGCTTACAATTTCTTTACTATTTGGATTGTCAGAATTGACAAGATATAGTAATTTAATACCAGCTATCTCATAATTAGTAAGATTTCCTACAACTTTCTGTGCACCATAACCATTTCTATCATTATTAATATTTTCTACATATCTCTTAGTTGATTCAACATAATATGTGATTTTTGTATCATGTAGTTTTAAAAGTTCTTTAGTAGCTTCCTCTATTTTATAGTCTTTCAAATTACTAGAATTTCTTAAACTCTCTATCTTTTTTGGATCAGATTCTAAATCATTTAAAAAATTGTATATAAAATGTTGTTCATTCGAACCTTGAATATTAGCATTATAATCAATTATCTTTTGAATATATCTTAGACCAATAAGGTTTTGGGCGTTTATTTCAGGTATTTTAGTATCACATTTTCTTAACTCTTCTGCTTCTCTTTGAGCCCATAACACACTCATTCGTGGATCCACCTCATAAATAAATTGGTGGTTTATTAACTCATAAATTCCGAGATGATCCAATGTTGCTCTATCATATCCTAAAAGTATTTTTAAGGTTTGAGGAGAATTCTTAATTCCCTTTTCTACTTGTAGTAACCAATTAATTTTTTCTTCATCTAGCCTTTTATCTATACCTGGTGAATTTTTATATTTGTGATAATATCCCAATAACTGCAATATAGATAACTGACCTCGAGATATTGTATATATAGGATGAGGTTCATTTAACTGATGTTTATTTTCATCTTGTTTTAACCTTATAAACTCATTGTATATTTCGTTAAAATCAGGCATATCACTCTTAGAATAAATTAGTTAATTTTAATATCTTTTTTAGATGATATTGCTACACCTGTCTTTATAATTCCATCAAGCATTTCATCTCTTAGTTCATTAATAAAATTTGACAAATATTGCGGATATAACTCATCAGTTATGTCTTCTTGAGCCTGGAACAAAATATATTCGCTGACAATATAATCTATAATTACTGATGTTGTCGTTTCGTCTATTGTGAAGTAATATGGAGGGATAGCCGTTATAATTTTTCTAACGATATTTTTTATCTCAATTTTTGTAGCGGGAAGTGGTGATAGGTAATTGTCATTAGAATCATTTTCCTTATATGGTTTAGTTACAAGCTCATTACAAGAAATTTGTATCTTCTCGACTATAGCATTAACAATTTTTTCTTTATCAACTTCCATATTTAAAACCTATATTGTTTACTTAACAATAGCATATATTGTTAGTTTATAAAGTGACTTGTATACATCTTTAATAAATAAAGTTTTATTAATTAAGAAATTGTTATTAGATTTTACTGTTGATTTTTTCTAACAATACATTTGATGATAAATCTACTTTTTGTGAAATATTTATACACTTATAAAACATCAATAGAAATTGTAAAAAAGTCTCTCTGAACTAAAATTTAACTTGAGCAAATGATAACACTACATTAAGTTTATGTATTTTTTGATAATTTTGATCTTATCGACTACATTACCCCCAGAATTTGTGGATAACTATTTTTTCTTCAATATATTGACAACTTAAAAATTAGCTAAGTACTTGACATATTTAATTATTTTCCATTAAGTAAGATCTGATTCAAAATATGGATAAACTGTTAATTATTTTATTCTAGCTACAGTTTTACTTAATTTATATAAGGCTATAAATTATATGAAGCCAATCATACACAATTTATTTAGCTATAAAAAATCATACACCATTCAGGTAACAAGCTCATTTTACTATCCAACATCTCACTAATCATAAACCTCAAATTAACAATATATAAATACAAATCCATTTTGGTAATCGTGAATATTTCTTTCATGCTATATGCTAATAAAATAATATTCTATTAAGGTTTAAAGTATCTATGGCTCTATCTATTGTTTTTATCATTGTATTCTTATTTTAGTTAACTAAAATGAGGTATTAATAATATCATTAAAGTAAGTTTTCTCATTGAGGCAAATACTTTTTTTATCATGGAGTGCGCTAAGAAATTCCTTCCTGATGCACCGCAATCTAGATATGAAATGTAACATATCCTAGGGAAGTGGCAAATTATTAGCAATTTGTTGACTTTAATTGAGATTTTTTTTATAAAGAAAATGGTTATTTTAGAGCTATATATTTCTTTTGGATAATTCCATCTGAAATATCAACTGAGTCAATTATTCTAAAATTTTCGTACGGCAAATGTAATTTAATTCCTGATTTTATTTTACTTGGAATAATTGTAAGTAACACTTCATCAATTAGATTTTCTGCTGCAAATGACTCTACGAGTCTTGCTCCACCTAGAAGCCATATTGATTGATTTTCTTTATTCTCAATTATTTTCTCAACAAATTCTTTGGGTTTTCCTTGAAATATCTGAATAGAAGGATCGACTATCTCTAAATTATTTGCACTAAAAACGTAAGTCTGTTTATCTTCCCATGCCCATTCTCCAAAACCAATAATTTGTTGATAACTTTTTCGACCCATTACTATTGTGGAAATTTGATTCAAAAGACTATTATATCCAAATAGATCAAGGCTATTTTTATCTGGTTGTGGCAGCCAGTCTACTTCACCGTTTTCATCTGCAATGAATCCGTCCAAGCTAGTCGCTATATATAGGATAATTTTCATATTGTTATATATATTTTATATTTCCCATCTCTTATTCGAGTTTAAACAACAGTAAACTACAATTTAAATAAAGACTACATGTAGATAAGTCTTCTATTTCATAACGTTATCTCTAATTATAATTAGGATTTTTAAATAACACATCCTTCTTACTAATCATCCTTGTCCCAATTTAATCCACCTGTTTGATATTCCGTTACTCTTGTTTCAAAAAAATTCTTTTCCTTACAAATATTTGCTTGCTCATCAAGCCAAGGTAGAGCATTCTTTGCTCCTGGGAAAGGTTCTTGTATCCCTAGCTGTCTAGCACGACGATTTGCAACAAAACGAAATTGTTCAACATGTAATTCAGCAGAATATCCAAGAATAGGATTCTTTAATATATACTTAGCATATGTCATTTCTGCGGCTTCAGATTCATCCCACATATCTCTAATAGCAGAGAAATCTAGTTTCAAGTTATTTTCATTTATAATTTGTGATACAACTCTGATCCCAAAAGTTGCATGAAGAATTTCGTCACGCATTATATATTGTAATTGTTCAGATGTTCCTTTCATTAGTCCTCTTCTTTGTAATGAAAAGATAGGACTAAAACCATTATAAAACCAGCATCCTTCAAAAATCGCAGCAAAAAATAAATAAGATAAAACAAAATTATGTAATTCATCCTTATCTGTAAGATCAATATCTGTTCGTAATATTGAATTAAGTCTAGAATTACTGATTTGGATTTTCTGGTTAATCTCAGATACTACTCTATATCGATTATATATCTCTCCCTGATCAAGGCCTAGAGTTTCAATACAATGCTGATATGCCCAAGTGTGTAATGATTCTTCGTAAACTTGCCTTGCTTGATAAATTTGTATTTCCGGAGCTGTTATTTTCTCCATTACCGCAAGACCTATATTCCTCATCGCTAGAATATCTGATGTAGTTAAATATGCTAATACATTTTCATAAACATGCTTCTCATCATCAGTAAGTTTATGTTTATAATCTGAGATATCATTTGCCATGTTTATATCCAAAGGAGTCCAATGATTTTTATTAGCATTAAGAAAATATTCCCAACTCCAAGGATACTTAAAAGGAGCTAATTGATTGATATCTGATATTCCATTGACAACTCTTTTATCCTCAACACTAACAGGTTTGATATCTACTGCATCAATTTTCTTAACATTTTGCATTTTTTAAGCCCTCATTAATTAAACACTTAATATTTTCAAATAGGTTGTCCTCCTTAACTATCTATCTTCCAAATTATTTTTACACATCAGGTAGTAACTTTGGATATTTTAACATAATTTACTTTAATTAACATGCCAGTATCATATCTATAAATGTTCAACTAAAAATCAATTTTAAATCACGATATATTGTAACTAACTTTATGAAAAAAGAATATTTACTCGCTATATTAATTAATACTTA
>JABSQI010000089.1 GCA_013215905.1 Legionellales bacterium
ATATAGAAGAATTGAAAAAGAAAAATTAGTTTTCTTTTTTGCCATGTAGGATTTCTGCTTACAAAAATATCATGTTGTTCTTGTTGCATACTTTATGTTCAAAAATGTTTCTGTGTTGTCGAAAATTAGGGGTTTTTTGCGGTATTTTTGCTTTACTTTCATCGAGGAAGTTTGATATATTCTACAGATTGAATTAACTCTGCCCTATTTCGCTTACTCGCCAAAGTACTAAATAGGGCGACTGAGATATTAACTATCTGTGGGAATCCTATCAAAACAAGATCTTGCAGTCAATAGCTAATATCTCAAATTTTGAAATTTTTTTGGGATAGGGTGTTGGCAAAAACAGTAGAAAAATATTTTTTAAGATTGAGGATAGCCTTTTGTAGCTTGCTGCGAAATTATTTTTCTCTTTTGGAACAGAAATTTTGTTGTTATTTTTTCTGCAATGATCAGCAATCATACTCCACGGATCGTTTGAATACCAAAAAAAACATTTTTATTGTAGATGACTTGAAAAAAAATGTTATTGGGTATATGTTTCCAATGTCGACGGAAAATATTAACGCCAAAACCGTTGGCGAGAATGAGCCAGATCCCAAAAATCCAGCTCGTTCCCTGGCACAGTCAAAAAGGCTTGACCATGTTACAAAATATAATACAAAAAAACACACAAACAGAAAAGCATTCTTACAAAATATTAATATTTTTGAATATCTAGCGTACACACAGCACAGCTTGATTTCAGCTATTAATACAAGGATTTGTAAGATGATTCTATATACTAAAACACAAATTTTTAATTTTATGTATTGCGACTTTTCAGTTGCCGAGCAGAGTTTAAATTTTTTATTAACAATGAGGGAGAGAAATAGATATGGGTTCTAGGTTTGAAGAGGATTTTATGCGTGGCTATAACGAAAAAAATGTGAAAATTTTTGATAGTCATTGCAAAAATAGCAGTGGAGTTGTTGGTTCTGCTACACAGTCTGGCGTTATTGAAGTAAACAGCAAAGGGCATGCGAAATTAGCAGCTAATAGACCAGATGTAGGTTGGAATTGTTTAGAACATAGGATTTGGGAGCATACAAAGGCTTTTTCTTATTTAAAGAACTTCACAGGGGAAGAATATAGTATGGATGCAGCTAATTATTATTATGATCCTGACAGTAACGGTTTTAAGTTACAAATATTTGCTTTAATGCTGCGTTGGCAAATAGACAAAGATACACAGAGGATATGCTGGTTTGCTGGAGATACTCCAGAATTTAATACCAAATTAATCAACAATATATTTCTTGTAAAATTGTATTTAAGAGGCTTTATGAAAGAAGTTGATAGTATCATCAAAGATGCTAGTGATAACACAATTAAGATGATAGATTTTAAAGAAAATTTTTTTATTGAAAATAACGGGATGGGTGGTACTGATATTGAAAAGATAAATAATCTTTTGAAAGATGAAAAATTAATAGATAGCCAGAAAAAAGTTACCTCTAGGGAATGGGATTGTTTGCAGTTATATACATACGGCAAGTCTGCCAAAGAGACAGGTGAGATTTTACAGATTTCTAGAAGAACAGTAGAGAATCATTTTTATGCTCTGATGGAAAAATTTAAAATAGATAACAAAGCAGATATTTTGTTGGCTATAGAAAATGTTTTAAATAAGAAAATATAATGACTATATGGAGAACAAAAAAAGCTAAAATTGCACAGCAAACAAGAAAACTAAGTAATTTGTTACTCATATGTTTAGAAAAAAAAATGGTTTATAATGATGAAAATTTTTAATAATTTAAGAGGTATTGGTAAAAACAATGAATTAGCTTAAGAAGGAGTAGAGTTGACTTAAGGCCTCAACTCTACTCGGTAAGATTTTAGTTATACCCAAATCTTACGTTAAGTATATCATATGGTGATGGTCTTTCATCAAGATGTTTTGCGTAATTTCTGCTCCTAAAATCTTACCGTCTAAAGCTTCATCAACTATAGAGGGAAATTATGCACGGTGAATGCAAAATAACAGAAATTTTTACGGATGATTTTAACAAAATCTTGTTGGATTTCGTCTATGAAAAAATGCTTCATGCTGGATTTAGGGGTAGGGAATTTTACGTCTGGAAATATTTATATTGTAATTCTTTGAATTTGAAAGTTCGTAAGCCACGAGCAATTTTAGCAAAAGAATTAGATATGAACCTTTGTTCTATAGGCGCACCGCTCACTAAATTAAAAAAACACCAATATATAAAGATTGTTAGAAGACAGACTGAAACGGGCAGATATCTAACTTCAGAAATAAGAGTTACGTTGCCTGTTTCATTAATTGCTGAGTTACGAGAGTCGAATAATTTAATTTATCAATTTTTTAGAAAGGGGGATATGTCGTGAATAGAGATAGGTTTAATTTATTTTTTAGAAAAAAAGGTATAGGTTTTTTTAAACATGGTTTGGGGGATATTGGCTTTGGTGCTGTTATAGATAGTGCCAAAGTCAATACTTATTGTTTTGATCAAGAAAGATCTTACTTGGGGAGTATCAGACAAGAAAGATCAAATGTTATTACAAAAAATAAAAATATTTTAAATGTTTATAAATTTTTGTTGCAATTTAAAAATTTAATACCTATGATGAAGCTGTCACATAATTATATGTGGCGTGAGGCAAACCTTATATTTAGCAGTTTAAGATTCGCCCCACTAATAACCCCCAAAGTTACTTGGAGATTATGTAAATGGAAAAATATCAAAAGACGCAGCCTGTGGCTATTAGAATCTACTATCAAGCATGGAATTTGGTTATTAACTGGTAATTTTTGCAAAAAAGTTACGCTATTTGATAATTATATTCAGTTTGTTAGGAGAGGTTTAGCTATGTGTGTTGCTGCTACAAAACATTGTATTTATCTATTGTCTGGGATGATTCGGGTTATTTTAGATCATCTCAGCCCCCGTATTCTTAATTTCACAGGAGTTTTTAGCTTCAAGGAGTCACTATGAATCATTCTCGTTCAGAATTAATAAACCACTATATACAGCAAAAAGAATATCGCATTATGCCTGTAGGCTTAAGACGACATCTTAGGAAATCAAAACTATCAAGTGGAGCAAGGATATGTTTTGACTTGTTGTACGATGAAGCTACTTTTTCTAGTGACTGGTCTACTCGAATATCAAGACAGCAGATAGCTAATGAGCTTGGAACTGCTGAAAAGCCAAAAAATATTAATACTGTTACCAGATTGCTAGCAGAGCTTGAGAGGGGTAAGTATATTATTCGATCTTGCAATATAGGGGAGACATCGACTATTTATATTAATTTCCCTGAAGATGTAATTAATGATATTGAGGCAACACCAGATAGAAAGAAGGTAGAAGCTATTAAAAAATGTGGCACAGTGGTTGATTCTAACTCTACACAAAAATGTGTAGCCCCCCTACACAAAAATGACGACTCTACCTTATATAATAATATATATAAAAATAACAACAGAGGATTAGATACGGATAAGGTAAAATCTTGTGCCTCATCCAAAGAAAAATCTGTTGTTGTTAATTCTTTTTTTATGGATGAAGATTCAAGTCAATCTTCTGTAGATACAATAGAGCAAGAGAATAATCTTGTGGAGCGTATTTCTAGCTTAGAGAAAGATATTCAATCTCTTTACAACCAGACTAAGGGTAAGAGTTCAGAGGACATTTTAAAAATCTATCGTGATATTGATAAGCTCACCCCACAAAAGCATGAGCTTGAGAGGCAATTAGCTGTTTTGAAGCAGAAGAGTAAGCCTAAGAAGAATAATATTTCTGATAGTTTGCAAAAATTCACCGTTAAGCAGTTAGAAACCATCAAGGACTGTTGTTTGTATGAATCTAGTAACGATGAAGCACAAGCAAAAAAGTATGTGTCAGGGTTAATGCAGCAAGTTTTAACTGGTTCTTTGGATACAGTATCATATAAGACCGGGAAGCGGATGACAATTGAGCACAGATTAAATATTGCTAAAGGAAAAATATATTCGAAAGATGAAAATTTTGATTTTGGAATTAATTGACAGTCTTTGCAGAAAACATTTATCATAAAAAGACATCAAAAATAAGGAGTAAGTTATGCTTAAGCAGATTATAAAAGGAATGTTTATTCTGGGCTATTTCTTTATATGTAACTCCTATGCTGATGGTATTATCCAAAATCTTAATCAGTACTTGCAAAGATATCCTCAGCGTATTGATGAGCAAGGTTGGGTAACAATTCCTAGGAGTGATTTATTTGAAAATACTCAGTATTTTGATACAAATTGCGACTATAAACTAGTTCATAGTGACACGTCTATAGCTTTGCCAATTCAAGTAACTAAATACAGTTTTATGTTTCAAACCGTATGTGATGGGAATTATTTACACCGAATTGCACATAGCAACAAAAATAAAATATGGGCATGTACAGATGGTTATATGAGCAAAAAAACCAGTAGCCTTTTACAAGTAACTGCATTTATGCAATTATCTCCAGAATCAATTAAATATGCTCGTAATAAACACTTAAAATCAATGTTGCCAAGTTCATCTGAGGGTTTAGTTCAATTAATAGTAAAGATGGATAAACGAATCAAAGAGTTAGAGAAGAAAAAGAGTTGCTGTGATAATTGTACAATATTATAGAAAAACATAAAGAAATAAAAATGATAAGTGAAATGCTAGAATTAACTATTAAGGAAGTAGAAGAGATTAAAGCTGAAAATCAGGATAATTTTGAAAGCAAAAAATAGAATATTATTTTTTCGATCAAGAATAATGTTTTTTGGCGAGAACAGATCGCAAAGATCATAATATATAAGTTATTTTTAGAAAAATAAAAAATAATTTGATATTAAATAATTCGTGTAGGATAATATTAGAAAAGGGAGTGCGAAACAATATTAAAAAGATAAAATATTGATTCTATATTTAATCCAGCAAGATATACTAATGAGGTTTTACCGCTACAAATATAGAGCTAATATTTTACAAGGAGAAAAATATGGGCGAAGTAATTGATTTTAGTGCTGCTAAAGAAAGAAATTTCGATAAGGTTTTAAAAAATAGTTTACATGAGGATATTTCTTATTTGATTTCCACATGCTATAGTACGAGGCGCAAATTGAGATTAGAAGAAGATAAATTAGATAAATTGTTAGCTGGTTGCAACAATAATAATTGTACCTTGATGTCAAAAGTCGAATCTATAGATGCGTATCAAAGAATAATTGAATATGCAAAGTATTTGAAGAATGTTCACGAATCATTTGAGCTGTTATTGCAGAAAACTAACGAAGAAGGTAGAAAACTATTTTTTAGGTTGGCGGACGATGAGCTATATGATTTTAGAAAAAGAGAAGAATTTGTAGCAATAGATTTGAAATTGTCGCAAGAAGAAATAGCCTGGGAACACAGGGTATTGAAAGAAGAGGAAGGTTATTTTGATGAATTAAAGAGTAAATTTATTTCATCATCAAAGGATAAATAAGTTTTTATGAAATCGAGAGGTTTTAATGTAGTAGTGGGATATTTTGCTGAGACTTGTTCGGGTAGAAGATTTTGTCGAGGTGAGGGGAGATTGTTAATAGCTAGCACAAAAGATAAGATGCTGGATTATTTGTATATGCCAGATGAGAAAGATTTTTGTATCAAGGAAATTAGTTTAGTTGAGGTTGCAAAAGGTATGCTATCAGGAAAATCATTTGCCTTTGATGTATATTCTTTTAAAAAATTTTCTGAGATAGCGAATAAGAGCGATATAGAAGGATTGCCAGAACCTTATTTTGATGCAAAGGGCAAAGACAATATTTTTATTGCCTGTGACTCGCAAAAAGAGATAGAGTATCGACAGGTACATTAAGCTTAAACAAATTATAGGGGATTTTTGTGTCAAATGAAAAAGAACAAACAAGAAAAGAATTAACAAATACATTATTAGAACTATTGGAAAGTGGTTCAATTGATGATGGGGATGTATTTGAATTTATAGAACGCTCTGTATATGAAGCAAGCATGAAATTTACCAATGGCAATCAAGTACAAGCAGCAGCTTTGTTAGGGGTTGCTAGAGGAACTATTAGAAATAAGTTGCATAAATATTTCAGTACTACAAAAGTTGGTGGGGTGTACTATATTAAAGGAAAAATAAATGATAATGATGTTCAGCGCAGTGCTTGAGCAAACGAAATGCCGACAGATATATCGCCTGATATGAAAAGCTTCCTTGCTTAATATATCATCCATGGGGTATTTCAAATATAGCAGTAAAAACCACTTAAGTAAAATATACTGTATTTTGTTTTAACAATCCATTCAATTTGCCTTTTTAGGATTGCAAAAGCAAAAATATAGGCGTTAAAAAAACACAGTAAAAATTACTTGTTAAATAGTTCTGGATTTTGTCAATTGCAAAAATTTAATTCTACAGCTAAAAAATAGCCATATTTTTTTAAAATATAATTTTCTATTAACTCAAAGGTTTATTTGAAATAGGGTAATTATTGCTTAAGTAAGTATTGTACACGTAAGCATGTTACAGTATATTGTATGGACATTTCATGGAAATAAGGATGAAAGATGAGTAGTTTTGAAAATGATTTGATGCATGGTTATACGCAACACTTACAATATTTTGATAAATGGTGCGAAAAAGCAAAGCCAGTCCTTGGTGAAATTAGACAGTGTGGAATAATAGAATTAAACAGCGATGGCACTGCATATATAGCTGCTAATTGTCCTGATATTGGAGAGCAAAATCTTACAAAGAAATGGTATGAGTATGAGGCTAATTGGTCTTTTTACAAAAGACCTAATAACGAGATAATTACAGATACAACCCAATTCGGCTATGAAAAATCTAAAGTTTATG
>JABSQI010000009.1 GCA_013215905.1 Legionellales bacterium
CGTCGGGCAACGAGATGTTGGCCAAATCGAAGATGGTGGCGGCGACGTCGATGTTGCTCGTCACAAAGTCGCTGTCCATCAGCATTGGACCGTCCGTTCCAAAGAGAGGCGGATAACGCATAAAGTTCATGATCCGAGATCCGCCCTGAAACAGAGTGTCTGGATCCAATGAACATGGTCATCGCAATACAGATAACTTGGAGTACAAATGAAAATGGACAAAATGTACCATTTTTGCCCAAAAAACGATTTCATCTTGAGGGTCCTACCCCGTTGCTAGGAAAAACATTGGTGGCAGCAGGGCTGGCTAGAAAAAGCCCTTGGTGACACCAGGTAGCCGGAAAATCAGTGATATCTAGGTCCCATTTCAGGGTCTATTTTAGGACCCCAGAACAGCACCCCACCCTTGGACCCACGAACTACGGAATGATAGTTCCTGCTTGCTTTGGCTCATCTTTTTTGGGCTCATCTTGCTTAGGCTTATCTTTCTTAGGCTTATCTTTCTTAGGCTTGTCAAATACATTTTCTATAACAGTTATCGAATTCGGGTTAGAGTCCATGCTGACTAGATTATCCAATGAAACACTAATAATTTCACTAGATTTTAAGCCTAACTGCTTTGCTTCTTTCTTAGACGTTAATAACCTAAAATCGAGTTCATCACCCTCTAAAATTAGCTCATCCCCTGAAATTGCATCAAAGCTATCTAATAACAAAGCCTTGTCTGTTGTGAATCTTTTTACAGGGACAATATCATTCCAGACAGGAGCTTGATCATGCACAACATCTATATCTCTGACAGGTAATTGGGTCATTTTTCTAGATATCCACGTTTTTCTTGATGAATGAGATGAACCAATATCCCAACCTAAACGAATACCACCATAATTTGTGCTTCCTCTTGAACCATCATAATTACTTTCTAATTCCACAGACAACCATTCTGTTACACGTATATTAGTACGTAGCCTCATACCTCTGACAGCGGTTACATCTTTGGCCGTAAAATTATAGAAGGCAACAAACAATTCATATCTTGATAAACTAGGCAATGCTCCTCCTGCCTCTATATCAAAACCTCCCATAGCCTTTTCTACTAACTGATTGTTTCGTACGCTTATTTCAGCAACTCTTGTACTAGAAGTGTACTTAATCTTATAAATATTCTTACTAGATAATTTGTTTTCCTTAGTCAGTATAGGAACATATCCATTTATTCTAAACTATAAATATTTAGATAATGCTTCAATACCAAAAGTTGCTTGATGTAACAATTTTGCATTCTGAGTTCTTCTCAAATCGTAAAACCCGTAACCACCAACTATCCATTGACCATCTATCAATACCCTATGCCCAACACCTAAATTACCCTCAGCATGTTTAGCATTATCTTTTACAC
The DNA here is from genome assembly GCA_013215905.1 of Legionellales bacterium. Next base: position 1,400 of record JABSQI010000009.1, read on the forward strand.
CTATTAGAGACACAAAAGTTACCGCATTAGGTTTTTGGTATACTGGGAGAACAAAACCCAAACGAGCCAAGTCTCGTCTTTGTTCTTTTTTAGAGCTATAACCAAGTTTTCCAGCTAACTCTACTCTAGGGCTATAACGAATATCTTGAATTTGATTGCCATCTACTTCTGCTTGCTCAGCAGAAAAAGATATGCCTGTAAAAGATAAGAATACACAAAATAAGGCACTGATTTTTAAAATATTTTTTATACGAATGGCTGAAAATATCATAAAATTTACTCAAATATGAAAATTATTTAGATATATTGTACTATACAAACCCTTTTAGATCAATACATAAACTAAAAGGCCTTATTACTACTATATTAGATAATATATAAACTTTTGATTGCAAAATTTGATTTGATATATTTTGATAGTTAAAATTTAAATGATAGGTATTTATTAAAACTGTGATCTGATACTGTTATTTATAACAAGACCTAACCATCATTATTTATTTATAGGTTGACAATAAAGATAAATATATATATTGTTACCCCCAGTAAGAAAGATAAATTGTTTAGAATTTGTCGTCTTTATCAAAAATGATCAGAACAAATTCTGTGTGGTACCCAAAAATTTATAATAACCACTAAATTGTATAATACTTAATTTAGCTTTCTATTAAATTTTGAAATCAATGAGGAATATAAATGGCTAATATTAAATCATCTATTAAAAGAGCTCGGCAAAATAAAAAGCTAAGGCTACATAATGCCAGCCAACGCTCATCTGTTAGAACATCTGTCAAAAAAATATTAGTCGCTGTCAATGATAAAGATTACCAACAAGCGATGGATGCTTTCAAAATAAGTCAACCTATTATTGATAAGGCAGTTAGCCACGGTATAATTCATATTAATAAAGCCGCTAGGATCAAAAGCAGAATAAACACAAAAATTAAGCAATTAAGAGCTTAGTTAAATAATACTCTATTATTAAATCTAATACATATATCTAATAATAAAAAAGGCCCTTTAAGGGCCTTTTTTAAAGAAAGAAATTTCTGGTTGACTTTACATCATACCGCCCATTCCTCCCATTCCTCCCATTCCTCCCATATCAGGAGCTCCGCCCATTGGCGAACCTGATTCTTCCTTTGGGAGTTCTGCAATCATGCATTCTGTTGTTAACATTAGACCGGCAACGGAGGCAGCTTTTTGTAAAGCTGTACGAGTAACCTTAGTTGGATCTAATATACCCAATTCTATCATATCACCGTATTCACCTGTTGAAGCATTGAACCCATAATTTGTTTTTCCCGATTCAACTTTATCAACAATTACAGATGCTTCATAACCTGCATTAGTAGCAATCTGTCTAAGCGGAGATGATATAGCTCTGCGTAGAATATTTACACCAGTATTTTGTTCTTCATTTTGACCTTGAACTTTATCTAGTGATTGTCTAGCTCTAATTAATGCAACTCCACCGCCAGGAACAATACCTTCTTCAACAGCTGCTCTAGTAGCATGTAACGCATCTTCAACACGAGCCTTCTTCTCTTTCATTTCTACTTCAGTTGCTGCTCCAACTTTTATAACAGCGACACCGCCTGCTAATTTAGCAACTCTTTCTTGAAGTTTTTCTTTATCATAATCTGAAGATGTTTCTTGGATCTGTGCTCTGATTTGATCTACACGTCCGGCTATTTCTTTTTGATCGCCACTACCATCAATAATTGTAGTATTTTCTTTAGTAATCACAACACGTTTAGCCGTTCCTAAATCTTCCATAGAAGCATTTTCAAGAGTCTTACCAATTTCTTCTGACACTACGTTTGCAGAAGTTAGAATAGCTATGTCTTGTAGCATTGCTTTTCGTCTATCACCAAAACCAGGAGCCTTAACAGCAGCTACTTTCACAACACCACGAATATTATTAACTACTAAAGTTGCAAGAGCTTCCCCTTCAACATCTTCAGCAATTATTACTAATGGTCTACCAGCCTTAGCAACTCCTTCTAACATTGTAACCATGTCACGTATATTAGATATTTTCTTGTCTACTAATAGGATAAAAGGATTATCTAATTCTGTAGACATATTTTGTTGGTTATTTACAAAATATGGAGAGATATACCCTCTGTCAAATTGCATACCTTCTACTACATCTAGCTCATTTTGCAAGCTATTACCTTCTTCAACAGTAATAACTCCTTCTTTACCTACCTTATCCATCGCTTCAGCTATAATTGAACCTATTTGAACATCAGAATTAGCAGAGATAGTTCCAACCTGAGCAATCGCATTACTATCTTTACAAGGTTTGGAAAGTGTTTTCAGAGTATCAACTACATTGTCAACAGCAAGATCTATACCTCTTTTTAAATCCATTGGATTCATTCCAGCGGCAACAGCCTTTTGACCTTCGTTTAAAATAGAACGAGCTAATACAGTCGCAGTAGTTGTACCGTCCCCAGCATCATCAGAAGTTTGAGAAGCAACTTCTTTTACCATTTGAGCACCCATGTTCTTAAACTTTTCAGCAAACTCAATTTCTTTTGCTACAGAAACACCATCTTTAGTCACAGTAGGAGCTCCAAATGATTTTTCAATAACAACATTACGTCCTCTTGGGCCCATAGTAACTTCTACAGCATTAGCTAATTCGTTTACACCTATTAACATCTCACGTCTAGCGCTATCACTAAATTTTAATTCTTTTCCTGACATTTTTACCTCACTTAATTGTTAGATTGGTTAAATTTACGCACTTAGTACGCCCATAATATCTTCTTCTCTCATTACAACATATTCGCTGCCTTCTAACTTAACTTCAGTACCAGCAAACTTACCAAATAAAACAGTATCCCCAACATTAACATCTAGAGATCTTATTTCACCATTATCTAGCGGTTTACCGTTACCAATGGCTATTACTTCTCCTTTAACTGGTTTTTCTGTGGCATTATCAGGAATAACAATACCTCCTGCTGTTTTATTCTCCTCTTCTAATCTACGAATTACAACACGATCGTGCAATGGTCGAATTTTAGTACTCATTGATATTCTCCTAAATTTTGAGGCTAAATAGCTTTTTAGACTATCAACTAGCCATAATTAACTTCTAATGATAATGATATGGGGCTTTGAGTCAAGAATTCAAGGGATTATCTGCTCTGTAATGAATTTTACAGATCTTTTTAATTGTAACTAGCTTAACTAAATCTCATTTTAGTTTATATTTACAACAAAAGAGCAATTAATTAACAAAATTTATCATAAATAAATAACAGAAATAGCTAACTGGTTTTAACATGTTTAGTTTTTAGCTACAAAGATTTATTAGTCATTTTAAGTCCTCTTTAGGATTATTGAAATAATGAACCTGGAAGTTGATAGTTCTCTACTATTCCTTTAATTAAAGGGTTTATAGCTTTCTTAGTATCAATATTAAAAGCTACTGAATTACCAGAGAGTTTAAAAATTATCTGATATTTGTTTTTATTGATAGGAGTTATTTTTGCTTTATCTAACAATTTAAATAATCCCCACTGACTATTAAGTATTTCCGATGTTTGTTTATGATGGATAGTTTCAAACATTAAATGAACAGTTTGTGATTTAAAAGGCCATTCAAGCAGCAAAGTGCTCCTTGTGTGATGTTTATAGATAAGCTTGCGTTCATTAATTAATAATTCTACTTTTTTTACGATTGGCTCAAGCTTAGATGGCGTTAAATAAAATTGCATAGATAGTTTATCATTAACAAAATACATTGTTTGCATTAGTTGTGATTTAATAAATGTTTCTGCAATATTCTTATCAAAGTTAAGTTTAGAGTTATGTTTACTAAGTTCTAGCCAAACTGCCTTGTTAGTATTATAGAAAGGATGAATATATTTTTCGTAAAAATTTGCCAATGTCCCATGAGGACCAAAAAAGTCAGTAAAATCATCTAAATTCACATCAACAGTAGCATTTTTGCTAAAGGGATACTTTTTATTAAAATTTTGATTAAAAACGGGGTAAAGTTCTTGCTGCCATTTTTCATTAATATATTTTTTCAATTGGAATAAATGATGTTGCCATAAAGATTTGCCAAATTCATATAACCAATTATTCAATGCGAGAGATGCATCTGGTTTATTAGATAAAATATCATCAAAAAGATTATTTCTATTATTAAATGCATTACTAACTTCAAATAATATCACTTCATTTGGATTATCAGAATGTTTTAGTTTATTGTAATATTTTTGAATCTTATCAAAAGTTGGCCCAAATGATTCATCTGCAATTTGAAATTTTAAAGTATTCTTCTGCAATTTATCCGCGATAAAATGATTGAATACCTTCGCAGCACTACTTGTATTTATTAGCGGACTAGTATTCTCTTTAATAAGTTTTATCGCTGTATCAAGATATAATGTACTTTCATATAACCCATGCAGCACCTCTTCAATTGAGTCTGTAGTATTAAGTTGAATTTTAGGTAAAAGTGAAGAGATATATTTTTCCCAGTATTCGAAATATCCTTGAATATATTGATTCTGTACTGATTTAACTAAATAATCAACATCAAATTTCGGTAATTCTAAACTTTGGTAAATCTGAGCAAAATCCCTACTAAGGCTTGGAATTAAATTTTGGAAATAGTTTATAAAATTATTCGATTTTAAATAGTCAGGAACAAATAAAGAACTGGAATATATCCCTATATTTTTAATTGGATTGTCATTGACATACTCTTTAAAAATATCATAAACCAAATTCATAATTGGTTTAGACAATAAAATTTTATTGTATTTAGATATTATATCTTGTTCTAAAATAAGCATAGGGTTATCTATTAAAGATCTATTTATAAGTGGCTTTAGATTATTAATATTTTCAGTATCTAAAAAAGGATTATTCCTAAGAATATATAGCAATTTGTCAATAATATAATCTTTATCAAAATCAAATTGATTACCTAACATTAGATATGCTTTTAAAGTACTAAAGCTTTTTGCTGGATCACCGCTTTTCATTTGTATTAGAAGCTGTTTTTCTATCTCAGATTTTATAAATGGAAGTAGAATTTCCTTATAACTAATTTTTTGTAGTTCTGTTATATTGTTTTCAATAGTTGTTAAACTTGGAAAAATGTTTTTAAAAATTTTATTTATTTTAAGTTTATCAAAATTACTCTCAATACCATTTAGCAAAGCCAACAAACTAACCAAATCTTGCAATTCATAATTTTTTTTGAGAACATTTTGCAACTGAACTCTATAATCAACTAAATCATTATTTATTTGATTTATATTATTAGCATCCTGATGATATATATACACTGTCGACGACATTAATAACATGGAAAATAGTGACAATAATACAGCAAATATTTTCGCACTAGATTGTTTTATAAATGCCTTTGGTTTTAAAGAGAAATTTTTAGTCTGTTTAGGAATAGTACTTAAAATAAGTTTTTTAGCAAAAAAATCGGTATTGTTATTTGGAGAGATAGCATATTCATTTGACAATTCATTAGATAATATTTTTTGTGTATATTGACTAATACAATCTGTTTTATTATTTGATTTCTCATTGCTTATAAAAAATATCCCTGATATATTAAATTTACAGAATGTATTTGCTGAAAAAATTTCTTTCAAATTATTAGTAATAAAAGTTAAAATTGAATGAAATTGTAATGGAAATTCATAGGCTAGCGATATCTCGTTAGGAGATATTAAACTATTCAACTTCCATAATAGGTGTTTTTCTAATTTTTTCTGCATTTTATCGAAAGCAGTAGTTATCTCATTTTCTATTGAATTTGAACTAGTAATATTATTTATTTCTAGCCCCCAGATACTATCAAGATCCTCATGACACAAATCTTTAAAAAATTCGTTAAAGCCAATAAGAGTATCCATCCCCGTAATTAAGATAAAAACAGGTATTTTTCTTCTAATAAAACTACAACCAAGATAAAATATATTATTCAACTGGAGATTAATTTTAGATTTTGTTGCTTTTGGTAGACTAATTAATTGATGTAGGTTTAATGTTAGTATAATTCCATCAAATGGGTTTTTTGAATTATATTTTACAAATACTTTAAAAATATCTTGCCAATAATTTATTGCCTGCTCGTTGGTAGTTAACTCTTCTGGAATGTTAAATATTATTTGTTCATTATTCGATAAAACCTTACTAGAGTTATCTTTAAATGTCTCTGCCAAATTAGAAATTACCGTATTAATTATTATATGCTTATCATCTTCCTTTGGACCTATTAATATTAATTTAGGTATATAACTACTACTATTGATGTTTGTAACATTATTGATAGGATTCTTTTTTAATACCTTTAGACTGTGTTTAATTATACGGATGGTTTCGTCTTTTAATTGCTCTAGATTATTTGTTTGATATTTTCTTACAATATTATTCATATTATAGATGTTGACGGATTTTACTTATCCCTTTCTCAACTTGATAATTAATTAAGTTGATATTTTGATGGAATGATATTGTAGTAATAAAGATACCTAATATACCTACTACTAATAATATAGAAGAGTATTTAAAAGTTTTTTTGCTTGGAGTACTTTCTAAATTTATATTGTTCATAGGAATATCATATAAATTTTTAGAGATATTTCCTTTGACACTTCTAATAGCAAAATATATTTGATTTTGCTGTTCAAGAGCTAAGTTGTGTTCTATGAGATAGTTATCTTTAAAACCAAATTTGTAACAAATAAATAACAGTTCTAATAAATCTATATTTTTATGAGGTTCTTTTAAGATTGAATTTAGATTCTCTGAAAAAGAATCTTTTAATAAAGTCTTATGTTCCATTAAGTCAAATTCTATATCTTGATCTATTAAAATATCTTTTATTGTATTAATAAGAATATACTTAGCCAGAGAGACCGACAAATTATTTATTTTTGCTGATTTACATTTATTTATAAATATATTGATTTCGTTTGTTACAGTTAACTTAAAGATAGATAGTTCTTGAGGTAGATTTCCTTGCATTATTTTTGCACATAGAATTAAAATTGGCTGTCCAAATTTTAATAGAGCATTACTATTAGTTAATTTATTAGTTATGTATGAATTTTTTAAATTTACTATTTGTGAGTTATTTGCAGAAACTGGCTCTGTAATTTCTGATAATTGTGAGTTATTCATTTTATAATAATCTATTGGTTATTTTTTATTTAGTTATAGATTTATTATAGTAGAATAACTAATTAATGTTGGAAATGAACCAGAAGAGTTATTAACATAACTTTTCTGGTTCACCAAAATAAATTATAGCAGGTCGTAAGATTTCAATTTCTTTCTTAGGGTACCTCTGCTTAAACCAAGTGTTATAGCAGCTCTGCTTTGGTTACCTCTTGTTTCTTCCATGACAGATTTGAGCAAAGGCTCTTCAACTTCAGCTAACACTAAATCATAAAGATTTGTAATTGGTTGACCACCCATCTGTTGAAAATATCCTTTTACTGCGCTTTCAACAGTTTGCCTTAAAGTAGCAGTAACATTTCCTCCAGTTACTTGCGAATGACTTACTGGTGCTTGTGTTTGTTCAATCATGTTTTCCATACTCATATTTCAGCCTCTATGTGGTTTTTATCGTTGCAAGTTGCCCCTTTTTGCAACTTTGGTTAACTATAGATAGGTTACACAATGTTGTTTCTTTATACAAGTCTAAAATAAAAATTAATTAACTTTTTTAGCAACAATCATTGCCCATTCTTTGTCATTATGTTTTTCAATAATACTAAAATTAGCATATTTGTCAATTAATTTGCCTGATTGTTCTAATAATGCCCCGCTAAATAAAACTTGCCCATCAATCTTAAGATGCTTTTCGATGATTGATCTTAAATCTATTAAAACATTCAAATATATATTGGCAATAATTAAATCAACTTTTTTATCAGACAATTGTTCAGGCGAACAAGTTTGGATCTGATAAGGAAGAATATTATTTTTTTTGCAATTCATTTTCGTAGCAAAAATTGCTTGTTCGTCATTATCAATAGCAGTAACAGATTTTGCATTAAACAAAATTGCTGCTATTGCTAAAATCCCTGATCCACAACCATAATCTATTACTTCTAGACCATTGATATGATTTTCACTTAGCCACTCCAAGCACATTTTAGTCGTAGGATGAGAGCCTGTGCCAAAAGCTAACCCTGGATCTAAATTAATAATTTTCTGGCTAGTATCTGGGGCAGATACATGGCTGGGATAAATAGCAAGTTTGGAATTTATAACACATGGAGAAGTTTCGCTTTGCCATTTTTTATGCCAATCTTGTTGGATTAATTTATTAACATTATCTTTGGGAGTATACCCAATTATTTCTGTAATAACGTTTCTTAATGTTTCTACAAGTAATGTGTCTTTTTCAAAAATAGCGTTTATAGTAATATCGTTCCAAACCGGGTGAGTAATCTCATTTGTGGCAAAAACAGGTGTATCTTCGGCGTCTGTAGCGCCAATAGATATAGCCCCCTTCTCAAATAAAACATCTGAGACAGCATCAAAATGTTGGCCTTCTTTAATAGTAAATATATATTCAACTAAATCCATTATTTTAAGTTTAATTTTTTCTCTAAATAATGAATATCAAATGAAGCTTCTTGGAAAACCTGATCTTGTAAGATATTTTTATGTAAAGGAATATTAGTTTTAATTCCTTCTATAATTATTTCATCTAGAGCTTGCAACATCCTTGCAATGGCTACTTTTCTATTTTCACCATGAGTAATAATCTTCCCCACCATAGAGTCATAATGAGTTGGCACACGATAGCTACTATACATGTGACTTTCCATGCGTACTCCTGGTCCGCCAGGACTATGGTATAAAGATATAGTTCCTGGACAAGGAAGGAAATTATCAGGATCTTCAGCATTTATTCTACATTCTATCGCATGTCCTGTTAATTTAATGTCTTCTTGACGAATTGATAATGGTTTAGATGATGCTATATCTATTTGAGCTCTAACCAAATCAATGCCAGTAATCATTTCTGTAACTGGGTGTTCAACTTGAATTCTGGTATTCATCTCAATAAAGTAAAATTCACCATTTTCATACAAAAATTCAAAAGTTCCAGCACCTCTGTAATTCATTCTTTTACACGCATCAACAACTATTTTACCTATTCTAGTGCGCTCACTATCACTAAGGTTAGGTGCAGTTGCTTCCTCAATAACCTTTTGATGCCTACGTTGCATAGAACAATCTCTTTCACCTAGATGAATAGCATTTCCTTGACCATCAGCTAATACTTGAAATTCTATATGTCTAGGTTTTTCCAGATATTTTTCCATATAAACAATATCACTATTAAAAGACTGAATACTTTCTGTTTTAGTCAAAGCAATAGCATTTGTTAAATGTGATTCTTGATAAACAACTCGCATTCCGCGACCACCGCCACCACCTGAGGCTTTAATAATAACTGGATAGCCAATTCTTCTTGCAATAGCATGATTTTCATTGTCATCATCAGTAAGAGGAGATTCCGATCCTGGCACACAAGGAACCCCGAGTTTCTTCATTGTTTGTATGGCAGATATTTTATCTCCCATAATCCTAATAGAGTCCGCTGTAGGGCCAATAAAAATAAACCCACATTTTTCTACTTGTTCAGCAAAGTCTGCATTTTCCGATAAAAAACCATATCCAGGATGAATAGCACTAGCATCGGTGATTTCAGCTGCACTTATAATTGCAGGGATATTTAAATAACTTTCAATGGGGTTGGCTGGTCCAACACATATTGCCTCATCGGCTAATTTAACATGTTTTAATTCTCGATCTGCATCAGAATGCACTGCAACAGTTTGTATACCCATAGATTTACATGCTCTTAAAATCCTAAGGGCTATCTCTCCACGATTTGCAATAACAATTTTTCTTATTTCTGACATTGTATTAGGTAATTATAAATAATGGTTGATCATATTCTACAGGTTGCCCATTTTCCACTAAACAAGATTGGATAGTACCAGACTTATCAGCTTCTATCTCATTATACATTTTCATGGCTTCAATTATACATAAAGTATCTCCGATTTCGACTTTTTGGCCAACTTCAACAAAAGAAGGCTTATCAGGAGCAGAAGATTTATAAAAAGTTCCTACCATTGGTGATTTAACTTGATGTCCTGTAATTTCTTCGGTTTTTTTCTCCACTTCAGCAGCGTTAGGAATAGTTGCTGGTTGCATAGAATTGGGAGCTACCTGAGCATTTGTTGCAGGGTAAGGTATCGTTATATTTTGTAACTGAGGCTGTCCTTGCTGATTAGAAGTTTTACTAACTCTAACAGACTCTTCGCCCTCATGAACTTCAATTTCATTAACTCCAGTCTCATTTATTAATTCTATTAATTTTCTAATTTTACGAATATCCATGATAGTCAATTCTCCAAATAGTTTTGTGCAGCTTGAAGAGCTAAAATGTAACCATAAGCCCCTAAACCGCAGATTATACCCATAGCTATATCCCAAGTCTTACTAGTTTGACGAAAAGCCTCTCTTTGATAGACATTGGATAAATGCACCTCAATAAATGGAATAGTTATACATAATAAAGCATCTCTTAACGAAACACTAGTATGCCCTAAACCAGCAGGATTGATAACTAAAAACTCAACGTTATTATTACCTGATTTTTGAATATGATCAATGATATCTGCTTCACTATTACTTTGAACAATAGTCAAATTATCCGTTACACGATTGTTTTTCTGCAAAGAATGATTAATTTCCTCCAATGTAGTATTACCATACCATTTGGTTTCTCGATTCCCAAGCATGTTTAAATTAGGACCATGAATGATCAATATATTTGCCATTACTAATTTATTGTAAAATCAGTATTTTGCCATAGCTTGCAACATTAGTCTAGTTAGTAGATTTTAAAATGTGTTTCACTTAAATTATATACAAAAATACTATTGAGAAGTTCAGATTACCAAACCAGGCTCAACTAGTTTTAATAAAGATAAAATTAGTTGTGAAAAATCATTATGGGGGTGCGACAGGTATAATAGGTCCAAGAGCCCCAAATGCTGCCCGTGACCAAGCAAGATCAGGATCTCCTCCACCTGGATTACCGTTCATTGCGTTTAATAATCGTAATAATGCTACCCTATTGTCAACAAGGTATTGATTTCCAGGGGCTGCAGCAGCTAGATTATCGGCTTGCTGTTGCAAAAGATCCTTTTGTCCTTCAACAATATTCTTTTGATTCTGAGCATTAAGAAGTTCATCATTTGCATCATTTACTTTTTGATTCAAAGCATCAAGTTGATTTTGCTTATTCAATAGTTCTTGTTGCTTATTCAATAGTTCCTGATCCAAATTAGCATTTTTAAGATCTTGTTCATTGAACAGTTTCTTTGCGTCCTCTATCTGAGCATTTAGATCGGCTATTCTTTTATTTTTAGCTTCCTCTTCTTTGGTTTCCCTATCTTTTTGAGCACGTAGTTCTACTACAGATGGTCTTTGATCATCATAGTTATTTATAACATGCTCTCCAAAAGTATCAGGTTCATTGCTTAAAAGATCGTAGTCAAACTTACCTACTTCAATTTGTTCCATAAGCTCTCTTGACATCACATTTTGCCCTCCTTCCTTAGCTGTTACTACAATTTTGTCACTAGCTAACACATTTGTTGCTATATGGGATACAGTAACACCTTTACTTTTTAAAGCATCATTAGCTTCGCCAACAGTGTTAAATGCTATATTAGAGTTTGGATCTATTTTTGTACCACCACCACCTGGCAATATTACACCAAGCCCTTTTTTATCAAGAGTATCCAAATCCTGCCTATTATCAGTTTCTTCAGTAGTAACAATATCTAAGTCACGAATAGGCATCTGCACCATTTTTCGTGATAATGGGCTAAGGACTTCTTTATATTGATCTTTTTTAAATTGCCATATAAAGTTTAACCCGGCAAAATAATGATTATCCTTGTTTTTAATACTATCAGCAGTATAAGAGGCTCTCAATTCCAGCCATTCACGAACTTGATAGCTACACCTTATTTGTGCCCCATAAACTTTTTCATACTTGCTATGGTGAAAGTAAAATATCCTGGCAAAAGCTGCAAAAGGAGTATGTTGAGGTAATTGCCCGCCTACCTCGACATCTAGCCCTTTTCTAGTTACTTCATAAAGCTTATCTTTATAAAGTTCATATGTAGTAACATTATTAGTACTATTATATTTTCCACCAACTACTTTTTGTTCGCTAACAAAAACTTTGTCGCTGGAGATAGGAAGATATATATTTACTCTGTATTCTATATATTTTTGAAAATATTCTAAACCAACAGTTACTTGCTGGAGATTATTGTTATTTTTAGTTCTACGATAATCATAATGAATAAAACCGCCTAGGATAAACCTCTTTTTCAACCACCGAGCTCCGAAACCAAAATTTCCTTCGAAATTCTTTTTAGTATCAGCCATGGCTATTACATTAGCAAAAGTAATTTTATCTGCAGATTGGATTAATGGTAATAAAAACATAGGTCTAACAAAACTTCTTTCATTACCATACATTACCCGTGACTCTGCTCTTGCTGAATATGGAGTCAGTACGGGCTTTTTAATTGGATTAGCTAATAGAACAGATCTTTGTTCTGAATTTACTAAATTGCTCAAGTTATTGTTCTTGGCAGGAGTCGCAGCCAACACAACAGGGACATATAAAATGAAACAAATTATGTAAATAAGATTTAAAAATTTTTTCATACCTAAAATTAATTTTATGTGATAAAAATATTATATATATACTATTTTAGTACTTTTTTATTAAAGAATTTCTCTATCTTTCTATTTAGCTATTAACTATTTGATCATACCATATCGCAACATTAAGATCAAATAAAGGACATTAAGAACTAAAATTCATCAATATGTCAATAACTTAATATTATAGCAAAGGTCTAATTATACCTATTACAATTCTTCTGTTTAAATTTCTAATTTCTTGAGCAGTATAATCTCTATCTGGATCTAACCTTTTTTGTCGTGAGTCTGCATAAGCCACCGCCTTGACTGATCTAGGAGATATACCCATGGAAATCAGATATTTTACGACATTTGTAGCTCTATGGGCTGAAAGCTCCCAGTTTGACTCATATTTTGCTGATTTAATTGGCAAACTGTCAGTGTATCCTGATACCTCAACTAATAAATCTTCTAGGTTCATTTCTCTAACCACTTTAACTAATTCTTTTAGAACCCTTCTTGACTCGGACTTAATTTCAGCTGAACCTGTGGTGTAGAGAACTTTATCTTTTAATTCAACATAAACACCTTCAGCTTTTTTAGATATTTCTATTTGGTTATTTAATTTTAGATTATCAACTACTTTATCTAATTTTTCACTTAGATCTTTAAAAGGAGTAAGTTCTGGATTATCAGATATTAATAAAGTCTCATTCATGCTTTCTTTTAGCATTTCCATTTTAGTTTGACTAACTTCAGATACAGAAATGATTAATACAAAAAAAGTTAAGAGCAGAGTTATCATATCTGCATAGGTAAACAACCACTCATCTTCAGAAGGACTTTCGTCGAATTCTCCTTCTCTATCTAGTGCTTGAGCATCAAAGCTATCATTATGCTGATGTATAGCATCTTTAGACATAGGTTTTTAACCTTTCTTTTCAGTTTCAGTTTCAGTTTGGTAGTGTAATTCAGAATTAAGCAAACTATTCAGACGATCTTGCACCATCATAGTTTCTAATTTTAAAGGTAAGACACTAAAACCTTCAATAATTAATTTATCTCGGTATGAAGAAAGCATTAGTCTCTGATTAAGCTGAGTAGCTGCCGGCTTAAAAAACATTTGTGCTAACATAATACCATATAAAGTTGTAATCAATGCAAGAGCTAACCCCTGTCCTAGCGCACCAATATCTCCTTCTAAATGATCAAGCATAACTACTAGTCCAACAATTGTACCTACCATACCAAACGCAGGAGCAAATGACGTCAGGGAATTTAGAATATTAATACGTCTTTTCATTTCTTGGAATCTATTTTGTGCTGTTAGTGACAACATGTAATTAATGTTTTTGCTATCATAACCTGATGAGAGTAATTCAATTCCGTGAGTAATAATATTATCTTTCTGCTCCGCTTTGGTTAAACTTTCTTCTATTGCTGTAATTCCTTGGCTTCTTAACATCCTATTCCACTCCATAAATCTAGCAATATCTTTACGAAGAGCCTTTTGATTATATTTGGAAGGTAAAAACAGCGAGAAAACATCTCCCATTGCAATAAAAACATTTCTAGCTCCATAACTAACAAATGTTGCAGCAAATGTTCCTCCTAATACTAAGCTAAGACTAGGAATATTCAAGAAAATAAAATAGTTTGTTGTACTAGTTTTTACTGAATAAATAAATAAGCCAACAACTGTACTAAATCCAACTAGCGTACTAACAGAAATCATATTATTTCCTCTATGTTTAATTAATTAGTTTCATCTTCATTTTTTTCTTGGTTCTTATCCAATTTAACTAAATCAGCAACAGACAATCTATTGTGTTTAATTAGATGACGAACAATATTTGTGATATTTTGTTTAGCTTCATCAATTTTTTCTTGTTTAATCTTACCCTTGTTGAGAGAAATCTCCTCCACAACAGCAGATGTTAACCTGTTAGGTAGTGCATCAAGAATATGCTTAGCAAAATCTTCACTTACATCCTGTAGAGATACCGCAATATCATTTCTAGGAAATTCTCTAACAATAGTTTTTAGAATTTTTGGTGGAATTCTAATTAGATCATCAAATATAAAGAATATATCACGTAGTTTATAGTAAGTATCCGGACTATCGCTTTGTAATTTAGATAAGAACTCATTTACACCAGCCTGACTCATATTATCTAGCATATTAAGTAATAACTGAATTCCATCTATATCAATGTTTGAATAACTCGGTACTCTTTGAGCTTTAATAGCCAATCTATTAGCGATGTCTTTAAATGACTCTATTGGTAACTTTTCAAATTGTGATAACTCGAAAGCAACGCCAGCCTGTTCCGCTTTATTTATTGATGAAAGTACCTGTGCTGCACGTCCAGGAGGTAGCTGTGATATAGCTAAAGCTACAATTTTAGGAGACTCTTCCTGTAACAGATACAATATTTGAGCATTATCCAAATTATCAAGAAAATGGAATGGTCGATATTTTACTCCACCTGATTCATTCTTTTCTGCAAATTTAGTAGTAAACTGCTCGAAATGTTCAGCTATTTCATCTTTATCAAGAGAATTATTTTTAATAAATTCCTTTATTTCCGTCATGTCTATATTTGGATATAACTTATGAAATAGTCTTTCGCCTAAAGTTAGATAAATAGAAGCTAAGACCTTCTCAGGATCCTGTCCTAATTTAACTTCATTAATCATATCTTCTGCCATAGCTCTATTACTTAGACTCATACTAACCAAATCTTGTTTGCTATATTCAAGCCTTGGTGAAGTGGCAGTTGTTTCACTCATTCCAGTAGACGCAGCTAAAGGGCTAGCAGGCATTTGACTGGAACTACTAGGAGCTTGTTTTTGCTGATCTTTATTTTTGAATTTTCGGATTAATACTACACACAGTAATATACCACCAACAATAAATATAAAAGCAATCGCTCCTATTATTAGGTAATAGATGATATTCTGCCCCATAGCAGATTTATCAGCGCCCTTACCAGCATTGAACATATCTCCAAGGGTAGATTTTGAAAAGTTTGCTTTAGATATTTCAATAGTATCGCCTCTAATTGGATCTACATTGGCTTTGTGAGAAACTAGATTTTTTACAAAATCTTCTTGTTCTTGACTAATACCACTGTCTAAAGTCAACTTGATAGACAATTTATTAATTTTTCTAAATGTTGTCTGAATTCTATCCTTTTCAGGCAATATAGACTGTTTTAAATCTTGCGGTTTAATGTCAGGAAGAGTTCCTGGTAGTTGATAATCAGCAATGTCTTCAGCGGAATCAAGAGATTCTGGAGTTTTCTCTTTTTCCATTCTTTGAATCTTAGATATATCTGCATCTACCGATACAACAAAATCATTGTTACCAAGATATGCACTAATATCCTGAGTAAGACGAGATTCAAGAGAATTTTCATATTCACTAACAGTAACTTCGTCCGCAGGAATAATCACATCATAAGTCTCTTTTGCTAACAGTCCGTTAGTAAAAAATAACAGTAAAGAAAGTATTATTGCTCTATGTTTCATTCTTTAATTCCTAATTTTTTTAAAGTTGCTTTAATATCAGTTAAAGTCGGGTCTAGCTCCAAAGCTCGCTGCCATGAAAAAACAGCGTCTTGTGTCTTTTGTAATTTAAATAAGATACTACCTCTTAATGCATGAGCAAGAGGATTATCTGCAGCAGCATCAATAGCATTATCGATAGTAGCTAAAGCTTTATTGTAGTCTTTTTTGTAGAATAGAGCTTGAGCATCCATTAACAACTTTTGAGATGCGTAGATATTTTTCTTTAATTTATCTATTTGTTTTTGCTGAGGCAGATCCATTAAAAATGCAATATTTTCATCGCTTGCATCTATATTCATCTCTACTTCATAACCAGGACCATATCTTTTTACCTTAATTTTACCATCTTCGGCAGGCTCAGAAGAAGAATTTCTTGGTCCATTGGGAAGATTCGGCGTAGGAATATTTGATTCTTTAGTTGGAGCTTGCCCAATTGGACGCTCTGCTGCTGGTTTCTCTTCGTCAGGCTCATCATCTAATGAAGCACAACCTGCCAAACCAATAGTCATTAAGACCATCAGTACGAAATAATTTATAATATTTTGCGTTCTATATTTTTTAATCATTTTATCATCCTACAGTCTAATTCCTAAAGTTACGTTATAACTAGTTCCACCAAATTCAGCTTCTTTACTTAGATCATCTACAGCATCAAACTCTAATGTTTTCTTTGGTAGATATATGCCACCAAAACTTATATATCCAAATCTCTGGAAAGGTATTTCAATACCATATTTGAAAAGCATACTAGTCTGTTTCTTATAATACGCTGCTCCAGCTGCTATGTATAAATTGGTTTTAAGGTTTTTCATTAATGGTAAAATATCAATTACAATTCTACCTTCACCTGCAAAACCATTAAACTTGAATTTATCCCTATTTGCTATAGGCCCAAACCACTCTACACCAATAGAAAATTCTACACGGTCAGCTGCACTAAATCTTTCTCTTAATCTAACACCAGCATGAGCAATATTATCTACTTTTTCAGGCTTTGTATTAGGCTTGCCATATTTGCGCTCTAAATCAAATCCATATAAACCTACATTAACATCAAGATTAAATTGCTGATAAGCAGTCGGATCATACGGCCCAGAATATTTCTTTTCCCAGATAATTTGATTATCTAATGTTTGAACCATTTGAACTTTTAGAATCACTTCGTCGCCATCAATAAAAGCATCCCAAGTCAAAAATGCATCTAGGTTTAAATCACGACCTTTTCTGCGTAGAGACTCGTTATTCTGCAATACATTATCAAAATCTAACTTATTATCTCTAATAGTTATTTTTTTCGCTCCACAATCCAAGCATTGCACCAAGTCAAAACGATCCATTGGAATTAATCTACTATTAATTCTGCTAGCAATCATTGATTTAGTTCTTCTAGGAAGTTTATTACCCTTTTTTAAGCGTTTATGCGCAGTCTTATCGACAACAGCTATTCTTCTTACTGTCGAAGGAATACCCTTAAATTCAGAAGGCAATAATATTATCTGTGATTGTAGAAATTGCTGATATGCAGCATGAGTTTTTTGTTCCTGTTCGTAAACATCGGCTTGTACGAATACAGGAA
>JABSQI010000090.1 GCA_013215905.1 Legionellales bacterium
ATGTGAGAATAATCCTGTATTTGTAGTTTTTATTTGAGGTTAGTTACATTTTAAGGCAATTTATCTAGATTTGTAATATGTTTATTACTCATCTCTTACAAGTGATATATTATATTTGCTACAAAGAGTCATTATTTTTATACTGCTAAATAACGGTAGATTTCGATATCACATTTTATATAGTAATTTACTTACTAAACATATAAATAGCTTCCTTACTTTATTTTTTAATAACGAAAAATAATTCAGCTGAGCATCTAGAAATAGTTATGAATTCCTCTATAGAATGTGATATAGTGCTATTACTAAAATAAATAAATCATTGTCGATAAATACAAGATTATCTAGTAAGTGACTGATCGGCTTTACAGAAATAGAAATGTCTAAAGTAATACCTCCTGATTCAATATCTTCTTTAGAAAATAAGTGTAATATAATTGCAGGTAAGACAATTGGACAACTTGCTAAAGAGCATAGTAGCTTAGTTCCAAAAGATTTGAAACATTATAAAGGTTGGGTAGGGCAATTATTAGAAGATGTTTTAGGGGCTTATTCAGGTTCTAAACCAGTGCCAGACTTTGAACATCTGGGTATTGAGTTAAAAACCATCCCTATTTCTAATAAACTTAAGCCTTTAGAGTCTACCTATATATGTACTATAAACATGCAGAATATCGAGCGGGAGTCATGGGATAATTCTCTTGTTAAGAAAAAGATATCCCACATTCTTTGGGTTCCAATAATATCAACATTTGAAAATATATCCGAGCGTATCATTGCTGCACCAATATTTTGGAAACCATCTATAACAGAACTAGCCACTATTGAAAGAGATTGGCATGAGTTAATGGAGTATTTTTCTTTAGGAAATATTGAAGAGATTCATGGTAGGCTGGGAACTTTTTTACAGGTCAGACCAAAAGCATCAAATAGTAAATCTAGAAGAAAAGCAATTAATCATGTTGGGGAAATGTATGATACTTTACCTCGAGGATTTTATTTTCGTGCTAGCTTTACCGAAACAATTCTAAAAAATAATTATTTACAGAATTGAGGTATTAATCTTCAAAAACTAAAAAAAAATGGTGTGAATATTTTTTTGGATGAAAAAAGCTAAAGTAAAATTTACAGAAATGATTAATAAAAGTATTTATTCTCTAAAAGAAAAATATGACGATAGTAAGACTGGTTCTGCTCATATACATTTAGAGCAATTGCTAAGTGATAAAATAGAGATAGATGATCTTAGAGGAGTTGGAGCAACATATAAAATGTTATTTCAATATAATGTTGATGGAAAATTTGTTAGAGATAATAAAGGTGTTGATTCATTGCAACTATATAATCAAGGTGTAAGCTCATCAAATATGGATGATTGTGGAATATCACCTAAAAATATGTTGGATGATGGTATGAATATATCTGAAATTTATAGTGGCGGTGTGGGGTTGAAAAGAATGTTTGAGGGTGGAATAACTAAGACCACACTAACAACATATGCATTAACAAGTGGAGGTAATCCATTTACTCACGCTCAGATAATTGATGTAACTGGTTGAACATACAAGTACTACTAACACCTAATTTTTTCACAATATTATTTATAATTTAAGAAGAACTAAATTGGAATAATGATGTTTATGACCGATAGGATTTGTGTAAAAAATTAATAAATAAATTATTTTGGTAAATCCAATCAAACATTCTCTGTGAAATTATTGGGAAATATTTCATCATTCGTGATTTTGAATTTATAAACATTCTATCAAATATCTAAAACTGATTTAGCAATTTGAATATCTTGTACTGCAATACCAGTTAGATCAGTAATAGTAATTTGTTCCTCATTAGTTCTGCCTAATGAATTGTTTGCTATAACCTGACCTAATTCCACTAGCTTATCTTTAGATATTATCTTCTTATGAAAAGCATAGCTTATTTCTCCATGATCGATACACTGCTCTTTACTGTCCAGACAAATAATATCAGCTTTTTTAAGAATTTCTGGATTAAGCTCTATTTTTCCTGGGGAGTCTGCTCCAATTGCTGTTATATGTGTTCCTGGGAGTAAATAAGTATCAGTCAGCACTGGCTCCTTTGCAGAGGTTGTTGTTATAATCAAATTACAATTTCTAACTATCTCTGATCCTGATTGTGCTATACGTACTTTAAAGCCCCTTTTTTCCATTTTCCTTTTATATTGAAAATTTTTTTGCTCTGAACGTCCCCAAACAAATACAATTCTACAATCTGTTATATTCTTTAATATATCTAACTGCATTTCAGCTTGTTGCCCATTACCTATTATTCCTATAGATTTAATATTTTTTGGAGCAAGATATTTTGCAGATATAAGACCTGCAGTTGCTGTCCTTAGTTGGGTTAAGTAACCTTGGTCTTCTAAAATTCCAATAGGTGCCCCTGTGATTGTAGAGATAACAATAATTATGCCATTTAGTGGTAGAGAATCAAGTCCTCCTGCAATTTTAGTTACCCATATTGTGTCATTTTCAATTAAGCCATACTTAATGTGGTATGAGCCTGGAGGTTTTTTTTGTTCAATATATCCAACGGGAGGGGTATCAACTTTTCGAAGGCTATATAGCTTGAAACCTTCTTCTTGCATAGTAATAATTTTGTTAAGGTTAATTCTTTTTTTTATTTGGGATAGGTCTAGAATTTGCATTATTTATTGTACTAATATAGCAAGCTATATGAAATAGCTTCATTTGATTTGTAGGAATAATTATATAAATCAATTATTTCTATACTACCTGCTTCTTGGATTTTGTTCAACCCAATTTCGAATTCGGAAATTCCAGCGTTTAGACCTAATTTTAATGTTTTTGAATTATTATGTTCATTATCTGATAAACGATATCTTATTTTTAATGATATGATCTTATCGTCATTAAGATCATTGCCTTGCATTAATTCTTTGCTATTAGATACAGTATATGATGCTTCTATTAAGAAAGCTGAAGGTTCAATTCCTTTATTATATAAAGACTCATTCAATACTATACTACTTGTATGTAAAAATTTTACTATTCTTAATGGATCTGCACGAAATTTTTTCGCTAGCATTTTAACATATGGCGATTTAGTTAAATTATCCGAATAATCTATGATATCATCAATAAAATATTTTTTCCATCTAGCAATGGAAACTGATTGCCCTATAACAAAACAGCTTTTATCATAAAGTATTTTATTATTTTTTATATCTTTTAGATAAATTGGCCCCTTGTATTCGATTGAATTAATAAAAGAAAATTTTTTGACTGCATCTAATTGTTCTTTTTTTAAGGTAGTATCACTTATTATTTCTATTGTTGCATCAGTATTAAAATTTAATGAGGCTCCTACTTGCTTTAAAAATAGGCCTGTATTTTGTATTTTTGCGATATTATTTGAGTCTATAGTTTCTATATCATAGTGGATATATGAAATTTTTGCTTCTACATTAGATATCGCTTCAGTTTCGATTCCAAAAATATTATTAATTTGGAGTTTAGCTTCTGTACCTGCTTCTGCGTTAATGGTAGAGCCTGCTTCCCATATCTTTATATGATTGTGGTCATTAATATGTAATTTTTCTTTTAATTTTCTTTTAAGAAATTCTTTTTTGCTATATTTGTCTTTATGATCTCTAGTGAAATTTAAGAGAGATTCTGCTAAAAAATGACCAGTGTCATTTTTATTAAAAATTGATGAATAAAATTCTGTTTTCTTAGCTTCTCTATCAACAAATAAATACTTGCCTTTGGCAGAGATATTTGGTTCTATAAAAATATCAATACCAATATTCATTAATTCTAGGTTACTAATAATATTTTTTAGTGGACTATTTATATGGGACACTGCGATCTTAAGTCCAGCACCTCCTGATGTATCAGCGCTAAATCCGTACATTTTGTATAATGCAAACGTGTATGGAGATATCTTATTTATATGATTGTTTTTTCTTTCTATAATTCCAAATTTTTGATATGAAAATCCTCCTTGACTACGTAGCTTTGTTCTTAATGAAAAAAAAGGGAATATTTGCTGTCCAGTTTCTAATTCAAATTCGGAAAATATTTTACACATTTTAGACTGAGATAATATTATCATATCCCCTAAATTATTAACTGTTGTAAATGTATTCCTAAATAGTTCTAATATTTCTGGTTCGCATAAATTGTTTTTATTATATAGTTTATATATTTTATTAATGCTGTAGTTATATAGAGGTGTATTATCTTGAGTTCCTGTTTTAGGTGAGCTGGCTTTTTGTTTTAAGGTGGTATATTTTTCTTTAATTTTATTTATGGGAATGTTGTGCTTATCAACTTCCATATAAAAATACGATAATATAAATATTAATAGCAGGGTGAATACTATTTTCATGCATTCCTTACATGTTAAAATATAAATTGATTAGTTAATATGTCATTAAACAAGAATTATATTTTTCATTCAATAAAAAATATTATTTTGAGACATTGTTGATTTAAAAATATTCATTTGTAGTTAATTAATATTGTCATCAAAAAGATAAAGGATAGACAAATCAATAATAATATAATTATTGAGGCCTTAATAAATACTGAGATAATTTATAAAATATATGTTATAGAGATAAATTTTAGATAAAAGTTAGGGTTGAAAGAATACTATTGCTGGGATATTTGTTTTGATCTATAAAAATTTACACCTATAAATGTCTAAGTCTTATCATATTTGGTAAACAGTTCCCAAATTTGGCATACTAATCTACATATTTTAAATTACTTTTAATATACTAATGAATTTATACTAATATTTTATTAGTAAGAATGATATTGTTTTTTTAGAAATGAATAGAATAAAGAAAAAAATAGCTTTAATTACTGGTGCCAGTAGAGGGATTGGGGCAAAAACAGCAGAACTTTTTGCCGAAGAGGGAGCCACAGTGATAATTTGCGATATCCTAGTAGATGAAGGAAAAGAGCTTGCTCAAACAATAGATGGTTATTTTTATGAGTTGAATGTTGGAGATGAAGAAAATTGGGAAAAAATTAGAGAACAAATTTATAGCAAATTTGGTAAATTAGATATTCTATTTAATAATGCTGGTATAATTGGTGTTAATGGTAAGATTGAATCACAAGATCCAGAACATATCTCTATGGAGTCTTGGCATCATATACATGAGGTTAATCTAGATGGCGTATTTCTAGGTTGTAAGTATGGGATAGAACTTATGAAGAGGCATGGTGGTTCTATTATTAATATGTCATCCAGATCAGGAATTGTAGGGATCCCTGAAGCGAGTGCGTATGCTTCTAGTAAAGCTGCAATTCGTAATCATACTAAAACTGTTGCACTATACTGCGCAAAACAAAAGTATAATATTCGCTGTAATTCAATTCATCCAGGTGCGATACTTACTGATCTATGGTCTCCTATGTTAGGAAACGATGATAAAGAACGTCAAGAAAACATATTGAATATAGAAGCAGGAATTCCTATTGGAAAAATGGGTGAGTCTTTAGATGTGGCATATGCAGTACTGTATTTGGGTTCTGATGAGTCAAAATATGTTACAGGTGCAGAATTGGTAATAGATGGGGGTATACTTGCTGGAAGTAGTGCAAGTCCAAGGTCTAAGCAGAAATAATGAAATATCTAATGTATTTGTATAGAATAGATTCATGCATATTATTATGCAATAACTACAATGAATAAAATACTATGACTCGAAAAGAAGAATATATCCAATTTATACTAGAGTATTTGAGAAGGGTAAATGATGATGAATATATTCCTAATTATCCTGCAGATAATTTACCGAAAGAAGACAAAATAATTGCAGATGCCATAGAAGAAATGCATGAAAGAAGCAAAATTGATATTCACCAGCATGGGTATACCAATACTCCTTCATTCAAAAATACTAAGTTAGCCCCATCCGTATTTATAAATGATCTACAAAAAACTGCCGATAGGTTTAGAAATGATAGTACATCAAACTGGCGTGATATTCCAGCTCTTATTGATATGCGCTCAAAAGTATATATACAAAGTAAGCAGAAAATATCTAGTAATATAGAGTATCAGTCTTTAAATGAAGAAAGTATTTAATATGATTATAATAATGTTCCTAATCTGATTTCAGATGTTGATGAGTATGATGACTTAATTTTCGATATTAACCACATTTTAAAAAACAAAACATTAACTGAGGCATATAACAATAAAAGAAAAAATAAAAATTTTTTCCAATTCATGTTTAAGAAAAGAGATACTAGGCAAGAAATTATAAAAGATCTAGGAGATGCAATTGAAAAATTTAAAGATAGTCCAAATGAATCTAGTTTAAAAAAATTAAAATTTGAGATGGGTCGTGCTAAATTCAAGATGAATGCCGAACAAAACAAATTTGGGTATTTTAAAAAAAGTGCTATGGTTAGCATAGTAGATAAGTTAGAACTAGCAATAGATGCATTTGAATCTAATCAAAATTACTATGATAATACTATGTAAAATATACCTGGATATTTTTTCAAAATTATATATTAGAATTAATTTAAATAATAAATACTAGCTCTATCTAAACAATAATATGATCTTTAAATTCAATAATTTTAATAAGTTATCATAGTTTTTTAAGTATATTTACTATAATTATAAATATTATATTTTGTTACTTAAACACTCATTTTTTTGCAAAGAAAGCTTACATAAATACATATTTACTACATTACATATTTAAAAATTAATAATATTTAGAGCAAAAAATCCATCAAAAGAGACTATGTTGGCAGACTGAAATATATTTCATGAGGTATATTTTTGTGGGTTAAAGATATAAATCTATCATAATTTTAT
>JABSQI010000091.1 GCA_013215905.1 Legionellales bacterium
AGCTCAATTTTTTCTACCCACCCTAGTGAGTTTAATACATTTTTATACACCTCCTAGTCAGGGAGAATGTCATGAAAGATAAAAAATCTTAATATTAATAATGTTTTCATATTATGAATATCAGAAATCATGTTTTTTACTTTAATTTTAGCCTTATGATGCTAATATTAAATTTAAAAGTGACGAAATCTACGATCTCTCTTCTCCTACGTACGCCTACGGAATTTATGAACGGTTTCTTCAGTAGGGTTTGGGGGAAATTGAACAAAAATACACTTTTACAATTTAATTTTAAAATTATTAGTTAAAATCAATCTACTTGTAGCACAAAAAATATGGTTTCTTCAAGCGCTTATCTTTCATCTTTGCAAATATATTGCTCAGTTGCGCACAAATTTCAACCGCCATCTTTGATATACAGATATTTATGATAATTTTTATACCAAAATTAGATAGCCTCCTAAATAACAAATTGTAAAATTTATATAAATTGCTAATATAGGCTGATGGAAATCACTGATAAAACCGTTAGTAACATAGCTCATCTTGCAAGATTACACTTGGAAGACCAAGATCTTGAACAACACAAAAATAAATTAAACGATATTCTAGAGTGGATTGAGCAATTACAGAAAGTAGATACAAAAGGTGTTGAACCTTTATATCACCCTCTTGATAAAGCTACGCAACCCGTTAGAGAAGATACTATTAGTGAAGAAAATAATAGAGAAGATTTATTAAAGATTTCAGAAAATAATAAAGCCGGACTTTATTTAGTCCCAAAAGTAATAGAATAAATAATAAAAATGCATAACAAAAGTATAAAAGAAATCCAACAAGACTTAATCAGCAAGAAATATTCTGTCAAAGAGCTAGTTAATCATTTTATTAGTAGAATAGAAAAATACGATAGCAAACTAAATTCTTTAATTACTTTTACTAAGCAAGAAGCATTACAACAAGCAGAACAAATGGCAACAACTGACATATCAACCATGCTGCAAGGAATACCGTTAATACATAAAGACGTTCTCTGCACCAAAGGTGTAAAAACAAGTTGTGGATCAAAAATGCTAGATAATTTTATTGCTCCATATAACGCAACAATTGTTGATAAAATGAAAAATGCGGGCATGATTATGCTAGGAAAAGCCAATATGGATGAATTTGCCATGGGTTCATCAACAGAAAATAGCTTTTATGGGGTAACTCGCAATCCATGGAACTTAGAATGTGTGCCAGGTGGCTCTTCTGGAGGTTCTGCAGCACTTATTGCTGCAAGATTAATTCCCGCAACTACTGGTACTGATACAGGTGGGTCCATTAGACAGCCAGCTAGTTTTTGTGGAATATCAGGTCTAAAACCCACTTATGGTAGAGTCTCTAGATTCGGCTTAATTGCCTATGCATCAAGTTTAGATCAAGCGGGTCCAATGGCAAAAAGTGTTGAAGATGTAGCATACCTTTTAAATGCTATGGCTGGATATGACCCAAAAGATTCTACATCTATGAATAATTCACCTACAGATTATTCCGTAAATTTATCCAAAAAGATAACTGGAAAAAAACTAGGTATACCTATTAAATTATTTGAAGATTTAGATGGGAAAATTAATGATAAGATACAAAAATTTATTGATGAATTAAAAAAATTAGGAGCAAAAATTACAGAAATTGAACTTCCTAATATCCACTTATCTGTACCAACATACTACATAATCGCTCCTAGTGAATGTTCATCAAACTTAGCAAGATTTGATGGCATACGATTTGGCTACCAATACCCTAATCCTAAGAATTTATTAGAGCAATACACGAAATCTCGTGGGATAGGATTTGGTGATGAAGTGAAGCGACGCATTATGCTTGGAACATATACCCTATCTGCAGGATATTATGATGCTTATTACTTAAAAGCACAAAAAATTCGCAGAATAATTCTAGATGACTACCTAAAGGCTTTTGCAAAAGTAGACGCAATAGTTATGCCAACAACGCCAACAACCGCATTCAAAATAGGAGAAAAAATTAATGATCCTATAAGCATGTATCTTTCAGATATTTATACAGTTGGAATAAATCTAGCTGGGTTACCGTCTTTATCTTTACCAATAGGATTCATTGATAATATGCCAATAGGAGCTCAAATAATTGGAAAACATTTTTCAGAAGATATGATTTTGAATATAGGCCATCAATATCAGTTAGTCACTGACTGGCATAAACAAAATCCACTTGAATTTAATTAAAAGGCAAGATTATGCAATGGGAACCTGTTATCGGACTTGAAGTTCATACACAATTAAAAACAAAATCCAAAATTTTTTCTGGCGCCCCTACTGAATATGGAGGAATGCCAAATACACAAGCATGTATAATCGATCTTGGTATGCCAGGTGTACTACCTGTACTCAACAATAAAGTAATCGAGATGGCTATTCAATTTGGATTAGCTATATCTGCTACAATCAATGACCGTTCTGTATTTGCAAGAAAAAATTATTTCTATCCTGATCTGCCCAAAGGTTACCAAATCAGTCAGCATGACATCCCTATTGTCTCAAAAGGTCAAATTGAAATTAAGTTCGATGATACTACAAAGGTAATTGGTATAACTCGTGCTCATTTAGAGGAAGATGCAGGAAAATCAATTCATGATCTTTATGATGAATACTCAGCAATTGATCTAAATAGAGCTGGGACCCCTCTTCTAGAAATAGTTTCAGAACCAGATATTCGCTCAAGTAGAGAAGCAATTGCGTACCTAAAAAAGCTATATAGTATTGTTACCTATCTGGGTATATGTGATGGCAATCTACAAGAAGGCTCTTTTAGAGTCGATGCTAATGTTTCCGTTAGACCTCTCGGTGAAACAAAATTTGGAACTAGAACAGAAATAAAAAATATCAATTCTTTTAAATTTGTAGAACAAGCAATAATACATGAAATTCAAAGACAAATAAAAATTTTAGAAAATAATGGAAAAATAATCCAAGAAACTAGATTGTATGACTCAGTAAAAAATGAAACTAAATCTATGCGTAGTAAAGAAGAAGCTCATGACTACAGATATTTTCCAGATCCTGATTTATTGCCCATAGAAATAACAAAAGATATGCTGCAAAAATGTCGTGAATCTCTACCAGAATTACCACATGACAAATCTATTCGTTTTATTAATGAGTATAAATTAAGTGATTATAATGCAAACATATTGATTACTGAAAAAGCTCTAGCTGATTATTTCGAAAACGTAAATAAGCTAACCACAGCTCAACCAAAAACTGTTGCCAACTGGATTATTACTGAGGTTTTATCGCACTTGAAAAAAAATTCCCTCAACATTACTAGTATTCCAGTAACATCAGAAATGCTTGCTAACTTGATCAATAAAATAGAGGATAGGACAATTAACGGTAAAATAGCTAAAACTGTTTTTGAAGAAATGTGGAAAAATGGTAAATCTGCTGAAGAAATTATCGAAGAAAAAAATCTTACTCAGGTAAATGACGATGGACAACTATTAGAGATAATCCGCAATACACTTGCTAAACATAAAGAAAAAGTAGAAGATTATAAAAATGGAAAAGATAAATTATTCGGATTTTTTGTAGGACAAGTTATGAAAGAATCTCATGGCAAAGCTAATCCAGCCCAAGTAAATAGCCTACTTCAAAAGACTCTCAAAGAAGAATAGTTGGATACATTTCATTGAAATATCCATTGGAAGGAAATAAATGTACTATATTATAGATAATACTGTAGCTTTGATTCTATAAAATGACAACATCTATATATAGTTATAAATTAAAAATATTACCATGGATAATGTGGGGATTCGGAGCTTTATTTTACTGCTATGAATTTTTTGTTCAAATTTCTCCAAATGTAATGTCTGCAGATTTAATGCGCGACTTCTCTATCCAAGCTGATAAGCTAGGAATACTTGTAGGTATATTTGCCTATGCGTATGCACTTATTCAAATACCAGCTGGAGTACTTTTAGATAAACTAGGACCATGTAAACTATTAGCGGCTGCAAGTCTTATATTAGCCTTAGGATGCCTAACATTCAGTAAAGCAACAGGTTTTTATTGCGCTTTACTCGGGAGACTCTGTATCGGTGCTGGAGCCGCTTCAGCTGTAGTTGGGTGTATGAAGATTGCAACAAACTGGTTTCCTCTTAACAAATTCGCTCTAGTACTAGGTCTTACTATTTCTATAGGTATGTCAGGAGCAATTATTGGTTCAGCACCTCTTGCTATTATGATGGAACATTATCACTGGCGACATTTAATATTTAATTTTTCAATTATTGGTTTTATTTTTTCAATAATTTTCATATTTATTTGTCGAAACTCCCCAAATAAAACAAACAATAAAAGTCTAACTGATTCATCAGATGTTATAACATTCAAAAAATTATTTGTTGGTTTGAAGATAGCTATCAGTAAACCTCAAGTATGGATTGTTGCCATCTATGGTTTGTTGATGTTTGGCCCAAGTATTAGCTTCTGTGGGCTATGGGGAGTTCCCTTTCTCCAAACTAAATATGGATTAGAGCCACATGATGCAGCTAAATTAACTTCGTTAGTGTTTATTGGTTGGATTATAGGTAGCCCACTTTGGGGGCATCTATCGGATCTCATAAAAAAACGTCTTCCAACAATGAAATATGGTTCAATTCTAGCAAGTGTAATTATAGGAATAATTATATATATGCCTAATTTATCTATGTTTCAGTTGGGTTTCCTATTAACTATATTTGGATTAGTATCTAGTGGCTTTCTAACAGCTTTTTCAATAATAAGAGAAATTAGTCCGCAACATTGTACTGCAAGCGTGTTAAGCTTTATGAATACAATGAATTCTCTAGGACCTGCTCTCCTACAACCTCTAGTAGGAATATTATTAACATTTTTTTGGAGCGGAAAGATTGCTGAAAATGGCGTACCGTACTATTCAATAGAGGAATACCATTTTTCTCTAGGAATTTTGCCTTTATCTTTATTCATTGCATTTTGTATGACACCATTTATTCAAGAAACCCACTGTGAAATTGTTAACCAATAGTTAATACATTTAGCATCACAATTCACCTAATAAAATTGACATAAATTCAATCTGATCTTAGTATAAGCATAAATAATACACCTGAGAATATAAATGCCTAATTTATTTATCACATCTTTTGGCTGCCAAATGAACGACTATGATTCAGATAAAATAGCCAAATTATTAAATCAATCTCACGGATTTACTTTAACCGATGATCCAAGTAGAGCTGATATGTTGCTAGTAAATACCTGCTCTGTTCGTGAGAAAGCCCAAGAAAAACTTTTTTCTCAACTTGGCAGATGGAAGAAATTTAAAGATAAGAAACCTGAGCTTGTTATTGCTGTTGGTGGATGCGTCCCTAGTCAAGAGGGAGCAAATATAATTTCGAGAGCTAGATACGTCGATATTGTCTTTGGTCCGCAAACTATCCACAGGCTACCAGCTTTATATGACAGAAAAAAAACAACAAATAAGTCAGTAATGGATGTAAGTTTTCCTGCTATAGAAAAATTCGATAATTTACCCGAACCAACATCCAATGGCCCTACTGCTTTGGTTTCAATTATGGAAGGATGTAGTAAATATTGTAGTTTCTGTATTGTTCCATATACCAGAGGGGAAGAAATAAGCAGACCTTTTGACGAAGTATTGAAAGAAGTTGCTCAACTATCTTCACAAGGAGTGAAAGAAATTAACCTTTTAGGACAAAATGTAAATGATTATCGCGGTAAAATGGCAAAAAATCAATATGCTGATCTAGCTCTACTAATATCATACATCGCAACTATTGATAATATCGAGAGAATAAGATTCACAACATCTCACCCACTTGCCTTCTCAGATAATTTGATAGAAGCATTTGGAGAAATACCAAAATTAGTAAATCATTTACATCTGCCAATCCAAAGTGGTTCAGATAGAATATTGTCTCTTATGAAGCGAGGATATACTACATTAGAATATAAAAATAAAATCTCTAAATTAAAAAAATATCGTCCTAATATAGCTCTATCTACTGATATAATAGTAGGCTTTCCTACAGAGACAAAAGAAGATTTCCAAAAAACACTAGATATAGTGGATGAGCTTGCTTTTGATACGTCTTTTAGTTTTATTTATAGTAAAAGACCTGGTACACCGGCGGCAAATATCCCTGATAATGTCCCACTTACTGAAAAAAAACGCAGACTATCAGAGTTACAAGAAAAACTAACTAAATTATCACGCTCTTATAGCAAACAGATAGTCAATACTTCTAGAAAAATACTAGTTACAGGTGTATCAAAGAAAAATCCCAACGAATTAACAGGTCGAACCGAATGCAATAGAATAGTAAATTTTGTAGGAGATCATTCCCTCATAGGTAACCTGATAAACGTTAAAATTATCGAAAATTATCCGTATGTTCTGAATCTTTTGTCTCGACTTTCAATTTTTTGTGAAGTTATTACAACTATATCCTAATCAAACCCTAACCTGACCCTCAATAGAGGAAACAGTGTCCCTACCGAGGAAACAGTGTCCCTACTGAGTTTTGGTGTGTGCCCGGGGGATACTTAGCGCTCCACTTATGCTGCCATGTGCGACCAAAAAATGCGGGAAAGGGGTTGAAATTTCACGAACAACGCGGGGTAAATATCCGCGTTTAGGGTCAGAATTTGCTGAATTAGGGTAAAAGTTTATAAATTTAGGGTTGTTTGGCCATTTTTTATCAGAAATACGCGGAAAAAGGGGTTATTTTATGAAATTTTGGTCCCCGCGTTTAGGGTCATTTTTTATCTGCC
>JABSQI010000092.1 GCA_013215905.1 Legionellales bacterium
TGATATTATGATATATGTTTGGAAAAAAATTTTGATACTGTGTCTTGCAATATACTCTATGTGTAGTTGTATACTTGCGTTTTCTCAAGTAACTAAAGAGGATATAAACTTGAAATTAATTGAGTCAAGAGGACGTATTTTTGATTGTACAATTAATTGGAAAAATGTGAGTTTATTTGAAGAGAAAGTGAAAAAGAGGGTCGCCTATATTATTAATCTATGGATTAAAATGGGATATAAGGATTTTAAAACAAAGAACAAGCTTGTTTTTACAAACCCAAATACTCAAGAAGAAGAAATCTATTTTGGAGAGGTTAATTTAATTAGAAAAAAAACTAATAAATCACAAATTATTCGTATCAAATGGTTTAAAAATAAAAATTGTTCTACAGATTATAATACAAATGGTAGATCTAGAAAGAGAACAGATTGTTTATACAAACATAGAAAACATCAGAAATTGATTAAAAATAATGATTTTTATATTGCCGATACAACTTATTATTTAGTAGCTAATCAGGGCAGAGTAACAAGAAAATGTGATAGTTAATTTATTCTTCTGTGTTGAATAAAACATTAGAAAAATGCCCCAGAATAAAATATAAAATTTTTAATAAATATCGATAGAAAATTATTTAGGTTAGTATTTCTCCATAATTGAACATATCTTTTAGGTCAATATTAATTTTGTCCTTGATATTTCTAATATGAATTTCTACCGTTCTATGTGAAATTCCGAGTAAACTTGCTATTTCTTTTGCAGATTTATTAAAACGGATCCATTTTAAACATTCCAGTTCTCTTTGAGTTAATTGAACATTTGGTTTTAGGATATTTAGATCATCAAATAAATTATTGACTTTATTTAAATTACTGAAGATATGATAGTTTTTTTGAGCAAAATAATCTTGTTTTTGATCTGACATTTTAAATTTATGATCTTGACACTTATTCAAAATATTTATACTGTCAGTATTAAAAAATTGGAGTAATTTTCGTACTACACCTTTATTATTTAAAACAGCATTATGAATTTTTTGGTTATCAGCTACAAAAAAGAAAATTCTCTGTCTAGAATCATCGATTTTAACACGATCCGTGAACCAATAGAGGGATAAATTGGATTTGAAGCCATCAACTCCTTTATAAAAATTATGCGCATCTATTTCAAATTCTGTTTCTTCAAAATCTTCATAGAAGCTCCATACATCTTGAAATTTCCATACATGATTTTGAATAGCGTCTTCACCGATTTCTATTTTGTTAGCGCCAATGAAAGCGTGTCCCGTGTTATCAAGTTCTAGAAATCCACATTGATATACTGAGCCCAAAAGATGAAATGCCTTTTCACACCATTTATCAAAATGATTTGTATATAATACATAGCCACGTAAGAAGTCCTCTTCAAATCTAGATGCCATTATTATTTCCTACTAACTATTTTGCATATTTTGTTATAGATAAACAACTTAATAATTCATGTTTCTACTTGTTTAGGTCTTGCCTATATTTAGTGAAACATTTTTACAATATACTGTAACATTTGTTTGTACACAATACTTTCTTAGGAGAAAATTACCTTATTTTTAGATAGGTATCTCAGAGTAATAGTAGATTTATTATTCAACATGCACTATATAATTCATTATGCTTATGACTGTTATTTTTGAATCAATTGTTATTTGATATACAAAATATGGATATTTTTAATACAAATATGAGATAGATATATTAACTATTGAATAATTATAAATGCAAATTTGAATGCTTGTTGAAATGTAATACAGTATATTTTACTTAATTAAATATTTCTGGTAGATTGGTGTTACCCCATGGATGATACTTAAGCAAGGAAGCTTGCCAATATTTAGTATAATGTTTCGAACCACATTTTTTAATATTTATCTTGGTAAGAATATCTCAATTAAATCATTTAAATATTTTGTTCCAAGCTGAGTTTTTATTATTGATGATTTACTAATTTCTATGAAGTTCTTATTTACTGCCTCTATGAATTTATTTTCAAAATGTTCAATTTTTAGGCCAGTTTGTTGTTTTAATAAGTTTAAAGGTATATCTTCTATCAATCGAAGGTTATTTAACATAAATTCAAAAAGAATATTTTCTTTATTTAAAATAGTTTCTTTACTGGTAAAGGAAATATCTTTTTTAAGATAGGTTTTTGGTTGTTTAACTTTCTCAATTCTAAGCACATTATCGTTATAAGTAATTTTACTATGAGCTCCTGCACCTATTCCAATATAATCCCCATATTTCCAATAGTTTAGGTTATGTTGACATGTAAAGTCATGTTCACAATAAGCAGAAACTTCATATCTTTTCAATCCTGTATCTTTAATTAAATTATGTGCCGCTACTTCAATTTCTGTCATAGTATGTTCATCAGGAAGATTTGGAGGTTTAGAATAAAAAACAGTGTTTGGTTCAATAGTCAATTGATACCATGATAAATGGGCAGGGGAAAATTGTAGTGCTTGATGTAAGTCATCTATAGCATCAGCCAAACTTTGTTTTTGTAAACCATACATAATATCTAAATTGAAACTATTAAAATTACAATTTTTGACTAAATCTATAGCATTATAAATATCTTGTGTATTGTGAATTCTTCCAAGGGAAGATAAGTGGTCTTCGTTAAAACTTTGGATCCCAAGAGAAATTCTATTAATACCACATTCAGCATATTTTTCGAATTGAGGGATGTCTATTGCCCCTGGGTTTGCTTCTAAGGATATCTCTATATTCTCGATAAATTCAACTTCCTGCCGTAACTTAGTTAATAATTTATTGATTAGTCTTGCTGATAAAAGACTTGGTGTCCCTCCTCCGAAAAAGATACTTTTTATTTTTCTAGAGTTGAGATATTTTTTTTGTAGCATAAAATCTTTATAAAGAGCGTCTATATATTCTTCTTCAGGGATATGAATTTTAGAATTGATTGTATGTGAGTTAAAATCACAGTAAGGACATTTTTTTATACACCAAGGTATGTGAATATACAAAGATAGAGGTTTTTGACTTAAGCAAATCATATATTGAGAAAGTGATAATCTTTTGAATTGTTTTATTTATAATACATGTTACAGTAAAATCTAATTCTTATAAAGTATGATATATGAAAAAAAAATTACCTAAAATACATAATAAGAAAATTGTCGCAAAGACCAGATTATTTCAGATAGAATCTGTAGATCTTGAGTTCTCTAATGGTGTTACAAGGGTATTTGAAAGGTTTCTAGGAGTAAAGAATTCTGTTATGATAATTCCTATAGTAGATAGTAGGCTATTATTAGTAAAAGAGTATGCATTAGGTACAGAAAGATATGAAATAACCTTTCCTAAAGGCATAATTGATTTGAATGAAAGCCTGTTTGAAGCAGCTAATAGGGAGTTAAAAGAAGAGATTGGTTTTGGAGCAAATGATTTATATTTAATGAAAGAAATTACGAACTCTCCAGGTTATGCTTCGGGGAAAATGCATATGATATTAGCAAAGCAATTGTATAGAGAAAAATTAGTAGGTGATGAACCAGAAGAAATTGAACTAGTAGAGTGTAATATTAGTAATATCGATCAATTTATAATGAGAGATGATTTTACAGACGCAAGGAGTATTGCAGCAATGCTACTCGTTGCTAGAATGTTTACCGGGGTAGAATATAAATTAGAAAAATTAACGTAATGGAGTAGTTATGTCTAAAGTTGTTAAGGTTGCAGTTACAGGAGCTGCAGGCCAGATCGGTTATTCATTGTTATTTAGAATAGCATCTGGACAAATGTTTGGTCCTAATGTCAGTGTTGAAATGTATCTAATAGAGCTAGAATCTAGCTTAGAATCTTTAAATGGAATTGCAATGGAACTTGAAGATTGCGCATTTCCGTTATTAAAAAAGGTTGTCTGTACATCAGATCTTGAGTTGGGTATGGGAGATGTAAATTGGGTTCTTCTAGTTGGCTCGGTCCCAAGAAAAGAAGGTATGGAAAGAGCAGATTTGTTAACAATTAATGGAGGTATTTTTTCTAAGCAGGCTAGAGCTATTAATGATAATGCCGCTTCCGATGTAAGAATATTAGTTGTCGGTAATCCATGCAATACAAATTCTTTAATAGCTATGAATAATGCAAAGAATATACCTAATGATCGTTTTTATGCTATGACTATGTTAGATGAATTGCGAGCTAAGGCTCAATTAGCTAAAAAAGCAAAATCTAATATTAATCTTGTCAAGAATGTTTGTATTTGGGGAAACCATTCAGCGACACAGTACCCTGATTTTTATCATGCAAAGATATCAGGAAATTTGGTTACTGATCAAATAAATGATATGGACTGGCTACAAAATGATTTTATAGAAATAGTGCAAAACAGAGGAGCAGAGGTTATTAAATCTAGAGGATTATCTTCTGCAGCATCAGCAGCTAATGCTATTATAAAAACTGTTAATTCCTTAATTGAGGATACAGATCAAGATGAGTTGTTTTCTGTTTGTAGTTGTTCTAACGGAGAATATGGTATTGATGAAGGATTGATTTTTTCTTTTCCAACAAAAACAATTGCTGGTAAAACAACTATAGTGACAGGAATTAATCATAATGAGTTCTCAAATTCAAAAATTCATAGTACTCTTGAAGAGTTGAGGAATGAGAGGGATGAAGTGTATAAATTAGGATTAATCAAGTAGCTTTAGTTTGTCATATATTTAAACTTGTTTTATGGTGAATGGTCGTCTCTTGCATATTGTAAATCTCTAGTTACATTGCTTATTAGATTTTTAAGCAGTTGTAAGATAATTTTGGTATGCTTTTGCTGTAATAGTTCATAATTGCTTCTTGTTAATACATAGACCTCTATATCAGTTTTAGCAATAGCACTGTTTATATAAGGTAGATGGTTAACAAATGATGTTACTCCAAATGCATTCCCTGGAGAAAATAGCGCAAGTCTACTCATTAGGGGTTTTGCTGTGATTTGATTTAATAATTTAACCTTCCCTTGTGTTAATAAAAACATCTCTGTGTTATCTTCACCTTTATTAAAAATCACATCTTTTGCCTTGTATTTTCTATTCTCAAGATAACTACTAATAATATTTAATTCTTCATCACTGAAATTTCTAAGTATATTTATTTCAGATAATGATACTTTGTAGTCGCTATGTCTAGTAGTAACTTTTTCTAATATATAATTTTCTGCCCACTCTAGTGATTTATCTAGGGTTAAGAAAAATCTATCATATCCGAATTTTTTAATCAGACCTAAACTTTTCATAGTTTCATAAATCGAACCGTTATATTCTAAACCACAGCATAATAAATATTTATTCTGTTTCTCAATTAGGGAATGTAAGCACTGGATTGTACGAATGCCTGTGCTGTCTGCACCAAATGCATATTTGAAATCTAGTATGAAAAAATTTGCTTGATCAATTAGAGATTCTACCTGTTTTGCTAAATCATTAGCTGAACCAAAAAACAATGTTCCTTGTAGTTCAAATACTATTATTTGTTTACCTTCTTTTCGTAGAATTTCAGACTCATCTGGTAATCTTCTTACTTTTGAATGAACTGTTTCCCCAGTATAATATTTTCTAGTAGATGTTTTACTAACCTTTGCCATATACATGGTAATTGCAAATAAAGTTCCTATTCCTATTGCTGTAGTTAGACCAAAAGTTAAGGTACCTATTGTTACTAAGATGGCTATAGATTGATCCGTTATTATTATGTTTTGTTTCTCTCTTTTTTTTAGCGCATTTAATAATAGTTTTATCCCGCTTAAATCAATGATATTTAATCAAAAATATACTAATGTCCCAGCTATTACAACATATGGTAATTCTGCTATTAGATTCTGGAAGAATATTAAAAAAATTAATAGGAAGATACCACAACATATACTAGATAATCTGGTTTTTGCTCCCATCTTAATATTTATAATACTTAATGAAGATGTTCCTACTGTTCCTCCAAGAATGCTCGAAAATATATGCGCTAGTCCGTGAGTCTTCAAAGTTCTATTACCACTATATCTATTTTCATTGATAACACCGATCAGCAAGGTGGTGAGCAAGGTTGAAATAGACATAACGATTGCAAGTGTTAGACCTGATTTTAGTAAGAATGGTAATAGTGTAAAAAACGCATCATCTGTAAATATTTTAGGGAAAATTTTTATCGGAAACAAATTATCAAAAGACATAGATAACTTACCTATGACTGGCCCAATATTATAAGACCCTATATATTTAAGATAGTGATAAGTAAGTACGCCTATTGAGATCCCTATGATTGGTGCTGGAGGCATTTTAGGGTATTTTTTTCTCCATTCCTTTGCTGAGAAAAGTGCTAGGACTGTAATGATACCAATAATTATATTCCAGATAGACATTTCATTAATAGCTTTTTCAAATGAATAATTTAATTTTTGATCTAGTCCTAAAAAAATTTTCCATTGGGATATTACAAATAGTATACCAATACCATTTAGGAAGCCGGATATCACTGGATAAGGAATATATTGGATTAAGTTTCCAAATTTTAATACTCCAAAAATTATCTGAAATATAGCCGCAATTATGATAATTATTGCTATCCATGCAAGTATATGTGATTGGTCCAAATTAATATTTAGATGGTATTTATCTAGATTCGTAAGCTCGGTAATTATATCTGCTAATACAAAACTAGCGGTTGTTGAAGGAGAAAGGATCTGAGCCGGTATTTTTCCTACTATAGATACAGTAAACGTTAATACAATCGCAGAAATTAAT
>JABSQI010000093.1 GCA_013215905.1 Legionellales bacterium
TTCTTTCTATCTGGTGTTGCCTCAATATCATTAATTACATCTTCAGGGAAATTAATATAAATAGTCGATGTCTCCCCAACATTCCTAGAACGAATTATATACTTACCCCTCTCAAGCTCTGCTAGCAATCTTGTAACAGTATTAATGTTTTTTGGCTTTTCCGCAGTTCCAAGTTCATTAGCTATCTGCTGTCTTGATATTCGAGTTGACCAGTCATTCGAGAAAGTAGCTTCATCGAATAATAATCTAAAACATTCCTTAGCCCCACTGGAAAGCTTACATCTACGTAGATGTTTGTTTAATCCATAAGGAGAAATTCTATATTCTTTTGTCTGTATATAGTGATTAATTAATTCTGAACGTGTTATATTTTCCTTTAACTTCATAAAAACTCCTTAATTAAGTGGTTAAATTTTTTTGATTGTTGTAATTCAGCAATTAACGAAGCAGGTAAAGTAACCGTAATTTGAGATGACAGGCATTTGCCTGTGTTAGTTTTTCTTCTTGTAATTTTTATATATTGATATTTTTTTAATTTGGTTAGTGGTGCCCCTATAGAGCAGATGTTCATGTCTAATTTTTTTGCTAATAATTTACGTGATATGCAAATTTTTAAATTGAAAGAGTTGAAATATAAATATTCCCACACATGAAACTCTTGACCTCTAAAACCAGAGTCAAACATTTTTTTGTTAACTAAATTTAACAAAGAATTACAAAAACCATCCGTAAAAACTTCTGTTTTTTTATATTCACCGTGCATAAATTACCTCAAAACTGATGAAGCTTTAGACGGCAAGATTTCAGGTTCAGAAATTACGTAAAATATCTTAGTGACAGATTTTCACCATGTGATATACTTTACGTAAGATTTGGGTGTAACTAAAATCTTACCGAGTAGAGTTGAGATTGCAGTTCAACTCTACTCCTTATTAAGCTAATTCATTATTTTCCCAACACCTCTTAAATTATTTAAAATTTTAACTATTATAAACTATTCTAATCTCTCAACATATCCGTAACAAATTACTTATAAAACTCCGTAATTCGTTACGGAGTTTTCTGTTTTTCTGTATAATTTTAAGCGCATTTGTCTCACGCTTTATCATCATAGCTTTTTCTTCAAAACATTCTCTATCGTCAATAAAATATTAGATTTACTATCTACTTTTAATTTTTCCATCATTGAACAAAAATGACTTTCAACTGTCCTTCTAGAAATTTGTAAAATCTCTCCCGTTTCCTTGGCTGATTTACTATACATATAAAGTTGCAAACATGCCCATTCTCTAGCACTAATTTTTTTATTGCTATCTATTAAATTTTCAGCTTTTAATAAATTATTAATTTTTTCAAGCTCCGTATTATCAGCTTCATCATTTTCAATGAAAAATTCTTTACGGAAATCAATCATTTTTATTGTGTTATCTTTCGAGTTTCTTACAACCTCGTCAAGCTCCTTGATAAAACCTCTTAAATATAGCTTCACTAAGAACATATTGTTAATTAGTTTATTATGAAATTCTGGGGTATCTCCTGCAAACCAGCATATTCTTTGCGTATCTTCATCTATCTGGCATCGTAATAAAAAACTAAATATTTGTAATTTAAATGACTTGCTATCAGGATCATAGTAATAATTATTTGAGTCTATGCTATATTTTTCTCCTCTAAAATTTTTTATATAAGAAAATACGCTATGATGTTTCCATATTTCATGCTCCAAACAAGTCCAACCAACATCTGGTCTATTAGCAGCTATAATAACCTCTCCTTTGCTATTGATTTCTATAACGCCAGACTGCGAAGCAGTCCCAAAAACACCATAACTTTTTTTGCAATGGCTATTAAATACTTTAACATTTTTTTCGTTATAGCCACGCATAAAATTTTCTTCAAATATACTTGCCACCGTTTGCTCCTGTAGTTACTAAAGACGCTGAGAATCCCTCATCTTTACGATTAAAATATTTTTCTAGATTGATTTTGAACATTCTATAAACCCTTGCATTAGTTATAACTGAGATCAAGCTGTACGCTAGATATCCAGATAATTTAATACTTTGGCTATTAGAATGATTTTTTGTCGAATTTTTTGTATTATGTTGCTTAACATGATCAACTCCTATGGTTGATTGTGCTAGAGATGGGGCTGGATAATTTATGAAGCTATCTAGCCTTGTCTCGTTAATTGAATTTAGCACGTTAATATTATTTTCAATTAACAAACAAACCATATACCTAAAAAATATTTTTTGCAAGCATGATTGATGATGAAAATATTTTTTAGGATGGTTTGTGTTCAATGAATACATCCTATGATCAGCGTAGTAATTTAAAAAACTTTTATTTAGAAAAAAACAGTTAAAAAATTTCATCATTAACGCCTTCAACATTCACGATTAATGGCTCTGCTAATTTTTTTCTTAACAAATCTTTTGTGATCCCTAAGTGAATTGCAGCATTTGTTTGATTGCCTTTGTTGATGGTCATTGCATATTCGATTACAACCCCTTCTATAAAATGCAGCATTTGTTTTGGGGTGTAAGACTCATCGCCCAACACCTCTAATATCTTAAATAGTACTTTCCTTTGACGCTTAACCGCTCTTGACTCACAAATCACTACACGTACAGACTCATTCTCAACAAGCATTGTTGAGTTGATATTTTGATCAATTTTCTTATCCTTAGCCATATTTATCCCCAAAATTAATTTTTTTTTGAGAAACAAGCTAACAACCTTGAAGTAATACACGGCTGTGTATTACAATAATTTTGTATGTTTGTTGAGAGCTTGTCTCTTGCACTTCTGGATTGGGGCTCCAACTCCAATCCAGAAACTAAAAACTATTTTATCCCCCTTTTTTCACTATTACAAACCAAAATCAAATCCCTAACCTCTATGTTGGCAATATGATTATTAATATATCGAACTAAAAATTTTTGATAAAAACCACTAAAAAATAGGCGTAAAGATAAAAATATTTCTTGGTAAAATATTTTGCTTAATGTTTTTTGATCGTTAAGTTTTATTTTTTGCATGGAGACAAAATCCCTTTCTTATTGTTATTTTATTTTAATAAAAATTAACTTTTATTCAAAGCGTAACTTTTACTGTACTCCGCATATTTTTAAAATAACTGTTAACTCTATGAATCCCAAATAGGATTATCAATGCTCCTACAGGAACAGATATTTGTGACCAAAATTGTTGACTGGTAGTTTTCGCTATATATGCACAGACTAAGAATAAAACCCAAGATATTAAAATACTATTAAATAATATAAATATATTCTTTTTACTAGCTTCAATAGAGGTGAAGTTTTCTTGTTTCCTTAATTTCAGCAAAATATAAACAGGGATGGGTGTTAATATAGCTATTTGCCCACAAACAACATATGTTAATGGTAGTAACCATTCATGCAAAACAGTAAACTGCAACCAATAAATAATAGACAAAAGAACTAATATTGTTGAAATCAACAAAGTTAATGTTCTTCTTAATTTATTCTCATTCATCCTGTTAAATTTTTCTTTGAAACTATTTTTATCTGCTAATGTATATACAATAGAAATAATTGCCACATCAGCACTAGAAAATACCATCGAACAAAAACCAACTATCATTAGAGGGAATATACAATATGCTGATATTGAATCAGAAGTTTTAACTAACTTCAAAAACTCCACTAAAGTTCCTAATTCATACCCTTTTGCTTTTAATAACATAAATCCAAATAAAGTTAGCAAAAAAAGCGTTAATATATATTTTGAACTATGGATCAGACCTCTACAAGAAATAGTTGTATTTTGAGTTGCAGTCACTCGTTGCCAATTTGATATCTGGCTAAATGGCTTCAGCATATTTAGAACCGAAAGCCATATTACGAAAGTTACCACCTCTCCCATGCTAAATTCTGGAGTTAACATACTATTTATAATAGTTTCCGTTGTTGCCTGATTAACCGTCGGAGTAAATAAAGCATATACAGCAATTAATCCAGTAGCTAATACCATCAATCCTAATTGCCATTTATCCGTTTTAACCAATGCCTTATAACCACCAAGCCTTACATATAGTAATACTATTACTCCTATACAAATAAATGATAATGTTTGGCAAAAAATGTTTTTTGGCAGAAAAAATGTTAATACCATAGAACCTATGTAAAGCTCTATGAAAACCAACATTACATAACTTGTTAATGTTATTAAAGATATTAATCTTGCGACTGCTTTGCTCGGAAAAAATTTATAACATAAATCTGACACTGTACGACAATCGTTTACATCTACATTAGATTTTCTAATTAAAGCCACACAAGCATAATGCCCTAACATGTAAGTTATTGGAGCAATTAACATAAAAACTGCATAGTTTTGACAATTAACAAATAAAAACATTGTGTTAAGTGCCAATGAAAAACTACTAGCTGCAAATGTGTTGCTAAATTTAGACTTGTTAAGACTGCGATCTGCAAGCATAAAACCATCGAGGGTTAATTTTTCTTGATTAACCCCTCTGGCACAAATATAAAAAATGAAGCTTGAAAACAAG
The DNA here is from genome assembly GCA_013215905.1 of Legionellales bacterium. The sequence goes on from JABSQI010000093.1 coordinate 4,562, forward strand.
ATCCCTAATAAAGCTATTGCTTCTGGCTGAATCATGTAAATCCCTAATTGATGATTTCTAGTATTTCTCTTTTTCTACTAACACATAATTTATTTTTTAAGTTATTAAAAAATGTTTCTATCGTCCTACTAGATAACCCTAGAATATCACCAGTCTCTTTAGCAGATTTTCCATGCTCTAGCATTTTAATACATTGCCATTCACGCTGAGTTATTTTAACTCCTTTTTCCAAGATCCCTATATTCTGTAAAAACTCATTGACCTTATCTCTTTCTGTCTTATCAACCTCATCATTAGTTCTAAAATAATTAGTACTATGTTCAGCTAAATTAATCTTATGCTCTTGTTGATAATCTACTATTGACTGTGTTGAATCTTTGAATGATTTAAATAGTTTTTTAACAAGACTTACATTTTGGATAAGCTTTGTGTAAATATCTGGTGAATCAGATGTGAAAAAGAAAACTCTTTGCCTTTTGCTGTTTATCTCTCTGCAAAGAACCCCTGATGATTTAAATTCTGGCTTGTATATTGTAGAATTTTCATTACCAAATTGAGTTGTGAAAGTACTCACATCATCAACTGGGTTTTTATAAAAAGACCAAATTTCTTGATGTTCATACCATTTATTTAAAATGTTCTGCTCTCCTATGTCAGGTCGACTAGCAACTATATATGCCGTTCCATCTTCGTTTAATTCAATTACTCCGCATTGCCTTACCTTGCCAAGAACTGGGTAAGCATGTTCGCACCATTTATTAAAATGCACTAAGTGGCTTGTATAGCCTTGCATTAAACCATCTTCAAAATTAGCCATTTCTTCTCTCCTAATCCATGAAATATAGCTACAATATACTGCAACATGCTTACATGCACAATACTTACTTAAGCAATAATTACCCTATTTCAAATAAACCTTTGAGTTAATAGAAAATTATATTTTTAAAAAATATGGCTATTTTTTAGCTGTAGAATTATTTTTTTGCAATTGATAAAATCCAGAACTATTTAACAAGTATTTTTTACTGTATTTTTAAACGCCTATATTCTTGCTTTTGCAAGCCTAAAAAGGCAAACTGAATGGATTGTCAAAACAAAATACAGTATATTTTACTTAAGTTAGTTTTCCTGCTATATTTGAAATACCCCATGGATGATATATTAAGCAAGGAAGCTTTCCATATAAAACCGACGTATTTGTTGGTATTCTATTCCATTCAGTTAATTCCAAAATCAAAATCTTCATCTTTAGAATATATTTTATTCTTAGCGATATTTAATCTGTGCTGAATCGTCATCGGCTTACCTGTTTTGTATGACACTTTATTCAAAGAACCATTTAAAACCTGCTGCATTAACCCTCTCTCATATTTTTTAGCTTGAGCCTTATCTCCCTGAGCCTGATACAAACAACAGTCTTTGATGGCTTCTATCTGTTTAACGGTGAATTTTTGCAAACTATCAGAAATATCATTCTTTTTAGGTTTATGCTTTAAAATAGCTAATTGCCTCTCTAATTCATGCTTTTGTGGTGTAAGCTTATCAATATCACGATAGATTTTTAAAATCTGATCTGAGCTTTTATCTTTCGTCTGGTTGTAAAGAGATTGAATGGTTGTCTCTAAACTAGTAATATCACTTACAAGCTTATTTTCTTGCTCTACAGTATCTACAGAAGATTGACTTGAATCATCATCAATAAAAAATGAATCAACAACAACAGATTTTTCTTTGGGTGAGTTAGATTTAGGGTTACTCGTATCCTGCTTAGTGTTGTTAGTATTATATATATTATTATATATAGTAGAAGACGCATTTTTGCGGAGACCCTCTACTCTTTTTTGCGTAGGGATAGTATCAGAAATTGTGCCACATTTTTTGATTTTGATAGCTTCCACCCTCTTTCTATCTGGCGTATCTTCAATGTCATTGATCACATCTTCAGGAAAATTAATGTAGATAGTAGACGCTCCCCCAATATTTCTATCTCGAATGATATATTTTGACTTTTCAAGCTCTGCTAATAATTTTGAAACAGCATTAATATTTTTTGGCTTTTCAGCAGTTCCAAGTTCATATGCGATCTGCTTTCTTGATATTCTGGTAGACCAATTATTCGAAAATGTGGCTTCATCATACAACAACCTAAAACATTCCTTAGCCCCACTGGAGATCTTACCAAAAGGTGGGGTAAAGCCCCTGACTTTAGGCATGGGGATAT
>JABSQI010000094.1 GCA_013215905.1 Legionellales bacterium
ATATACTTTACACCCAATATTTTTAATGTTCATGATCTCTACAGAGAAATCATACCAACTTGTAATTCCTTCATTGGAAAAGTGGTATATCTCTTTTTCATTATTATTTATCTGAGATAAAATTTGACTTATTGCTTTTGCAAGATCAACAGCATAAGTGGGTGTTCCTATTTGATCAGATACAATATTCAACTCTTCACGCTCTCTACCATATTCTAGAATTTTTTTAACAAAATTATTACCAAATTCAGAATACAGCCAAGATGTTCTGATAATTGCCCCAGAGAATGCCTTCTCCATAAAAATTTTTTCGCTTTCTACCTTACTTTCTCCATATACAGATTGTGGATTAACTTTATCATCCTCTTTATATGGAATATGATTATGTCCATCAAATACATAGTCAGTAGATATATGAATTAGAGGGATATTCTTTTCTTGCGAAATTTCTGATAAATTTGATACTCCATGCATATTTATTAAAAAACATTTTTCTTTTTCATGTTCTGCTTTGTCAACATGAGTATAGGCAGAACAATTTATAATTTTTGTAATACAGTTTTTAGAAAAAAATCTTTTTAACTGCGACAAATCAGTTATATTAAGATCATAAGAACTTGCAAAAACAGCTTGTTCTTCAGAGTATTCTTTTTTTAATGCACTACCTAACTGCCCATTAGCACCGGTTACTAAAATCATATGCTTTTTAATCTAATCTAAGTTTATTGTTAATTCTCAGTATAACCTTAAAAAGGTTAGCAATACATAGTATCTTTCAAATACAATGTATACATAATTTAAGATAATTCAATATTTTTAAGGTAATCAAGTTGTTGATCTTTATCTGATATAATAATCTGATCTTGAGGAATCTCCCAATTAATATTTAGATCAGGATCATTATAGATTATACCCTTCTCAGTTTCTTTTTCGTAAAATTTATCTACTTTATAAACAACAATCGCTTCTTCTGATAGTACAGAAAATCCATGAGCAAACCCACCTGGAATAAATACAGATTTTTTATTTTCATCTGAAATCTCAATAGTTTCAAATTGTCCAAATGTTTCAGAATTTTTTCTTATATCAACAACAACATCTAAAATTTTACCTTTAGGCACGCTGACTAATTTTGCTTGTGCATATTTACCTGTTTGAAAATGGAGTCCCCTAATACAGCCAAACTTAGAATAGGATAAATTATCTTGTACAAATTTATTTGTTATCCCAGCTTTTTTAAACTCGTTTTCTTGGTATCTTTCAAAGAAATATCCTCTTCCATCGTTGAAAACTCTTGGTTCAACTATCAACAATCCATCTATAAATGTTTTACTAACAATCATATTGTAACACCTTGATATATCAGAAAATATCAACTAATCTTGTAAGTACCAAAAACACTTTGGTTTTATATTTGAAATTAGGTTTTTCTCTTGAATGGATCTTATAATATCACTAAAAACATGTCAATCTTCATATATTACCTAAAAATATAACAAGGTTTTTTGTCACATTTGTAAATATTTGTTGAGACTATGTTTTTTGCTAATATTTAGACTTATAGTTAGTGCAGAAAATCAATTTATTCTTGTTGCAGAATATAAATAATGGTAGAATATTGATCCAGTTTATTTAAAGATTGGCTAATTATTAAGCTGTATAAATAGGCTGGGTATTCTATATTAATCATAGCAGTGAAGGTCAAAATATGAATCTAAGACAAATACTTACCAAGAAAATACTGGAGACATCAATTGTAAACGAACCATTTGATCATATAATAATTGATGACTTCTGTCCAATAGAAATAGCCAAAAAACTAGCTGCTGAATTTGGCAACTATGAAGTTGATTATGAGCATAAATATAGCAATAGCTTAGAAGAGAAGCGGACATGTAACCAATGGAACTTATTCCCAGAAACTACATATTCATACTTCCAATGTATCTGCTCAGAGGAAATCAGCCGAGCGTTATCAAAGAAATTTAACATAACAATTGAAGCTGACCACGGTCTACATGGCGGAGGTAGGCATATATACTCAAAAATGGGTAACCTAAACCCACACCTAGACTACGCCATACATCCAAAAATCGGTATGGAGAGACGACTAAACGCTATCTACTATCTAACCGATGAATACGAAGAAGAAGATGGGGGTCATCTTGGTTTATGGGACAATAGTTCGTCAGAAAAACCAGGCTCGTTAATAAAAGAATATGCTCCTTTATTTAATAGATTAGTAGTTTTTAATTCAAGCCAAAATTCTTGGCATGGATTATCTAGAATCTATTCACCATCTGGCGATCGTTTCAGAAAAAGCTTGGCGACATATTATGTTTCTGAACCAAGAAATGCAGCATTGGCTAACACAAGAGCGCTTTTTGCACCAAGAGAAGAACAGCTCGGAGATAGTAAAATATTGGAAGAAATAAAGCTCCGTGTGAATGAAAAAAATCACAAGCAGGCATACATTACAAAGAAATGAAAAATATAATCAGGAAAGCCAAAAAAATAATTAGGCTAGCTAGCTGGTATTCATATTATTGGTTTGATCGCATATGCTGCTACCCGAAGCAACATGAAGTTTTAAAAACAGATCTAGATATTGAGAATAATTTAAGAGAGCAATTGGCAGGTGCTGAAACAAATATTCCAATAATTCTTTATGCATGTTTCGAAAAAGAATATGATGATCCTTACTTAATACATTTCGCGCAGAATAACTCAAAAAATATTATTATTTTCATAAATAATACAAATAAGAAGAAATTAGGCGTATCTAGAATTTCCTCGAACCACATATGGGTAAACAGACAAAATTATATGAGAGATATAGGGGCATACCGGCTCGGTATAAATGCACTATATAATCTTGCAATCGCTAAAGCAAATGAAGTTATTCTAATAAATGATAGCATTTATATATTGAGAAAAGATATGTATGAATTTTTCAGAGCAATGGATAACTCTGAGGTACTATGTCATTCGTTTTCAACAAATCCACATCGCCATGTTAGATCATACCTGTTTAGAATAAATTCAAATTTAATTGAACAAATAAATATTTATTTAGATTCTTTGCCAATAACTCGCTCAAGATTTGCCGCAGTGATCCATGGAGAAATAGGTATGTCAAAACACGTATTGCTCAGACAAGAAATCAATCTATGGAAATACAGAAAGATTAATGATTTGTCCAAATATATTCCAGAGCCAGATATTACGGAAATATTACAAGAAGAGAAACTACAAAATCAAATTTCAGGTATCCTTACAAAAATGTTAGCAGAAAATACGAATATTAAAAGGACGAACAACACCCTTTTCGACCCGTACGAAATAAGTTCAACCTCCTCAGGTTTCACGCCCGACATCATAAAAAAAGAAGTTTTTGATAAAAATCTTGCTACTGAAGATAAAATTATTAGAGTTATCCAATCAAGTGACATACCTATTCATATAAAGCCAAACATTATAAGAGATATTCTTATATTAAAGAAACATAGAGGTATAAAGTATCGTATAAAGAAAGCTATTGGAGAAATTTAAGATGCAAATGAATTTAGTGTATTAAATAACACTAGATTAGCATATAATTTCAATAGGCGTGATTAGTAGAGTACTTTACATGAGTATTTATGTGAGAAGGATTAGAATATGAAAAACAAGAAGGTTTATATTATTTTATGCTTAATAATAGTATTTTTTTCTTGCCAGAATAGTATCGCCATTCATCAAAAAGATATAATTGTATGTATTGGAATGCACCGGGGAGGAACTAGCGCCTTGACTCGAGGGTTAGAAGTTTTAGACATACATTTAGGGGAAAATCTTATGCCAGGAGTCTTAGGAGAAAATGATAAAGGATTTTATGAAGATCTAGATATATATGAGTTAAATAGAAATGTATTAAAGCAGCTCGGTTCAAATTGGAATGATTTAAAGGTCTTGCCAAATGAACAGTTAATTTCAAAGAAGTTTGATGCTTTAAAAAAAAGCAAAGCAGTTAATAGTAAAAAAAGTTCACGATGGAAGTGAAGCAAAATTCGCTTTTAAAGATCCTAGAACTTCAATATTACTTCCTTTTTGGCAGAAAATTTTTGATGAGCTGGGGATGAATGTTTATTATATTATTATTTTGAGAAATCCGTTGGATGTTGCAAAGTCTTTGCATAAAAGAGACGGATTTTCTTATGAGTATGCAGCTCTTTTGTGGCTAAAATATAATATATCAATAGTAGAATATACTAAAGATAAAAAATATTTGTGGGTGACTTATGAAAGTATGATGAATGATACAAAAAAAGAAATATCTTCAATAGCGACATTTTTAGGCCTTTCTAATGTACTAGATAGCAATCAGAGCAAATTTCTTCAATATAAAGAAACCTTTTTAGAAAAAAGTCTTCACCACAATCGTTCTGATTTATATAGCTTAAAAAGCTCTGCTCTACCTGATTTCATTATTAAAGCATATTTATTATTATTGAAAATTTATAAAAAGGAGTTTCAGCTTAATTCTGATTCTTTTATCAAAGAATGGGAAAATATAAAGGAATCAAATTACGCATACCTTAGTTCTACTACCAGCAAACGAGAAGACCATAGTGATTGAAATTTTTTATTCTTAGCATTCTGCGCCACATTTAGTAACACAAAAATTATTTAAATATTATATATTCTAGTTTTATTTTTAGTAGCTTAATATATTTTATAGCTAGGTTAAATTACAAGATGAATGAATATGGAGTAAATAGCACCCTCATTAATTATTTAGAAGAATTAACGCATGCAAACATATATAATTATTTTTGCTCATCTCATAAATGCGGAATATTTTATTAAATTTCTCAATAATCTTCTGTTTTTCACATCTATGTTAGAAAAATTATGTCGCATTGGAAAACGATGAAATATTTATTTGCTAACAATGCCTAGGAGATAGATAATCATAATATTCTAAATAATGGAATAGCAAAATAACATCAAAAAATGATTTGTATATTGAAGTATATACATCATAGATCACCTATTAATAGGACATTGAATTTCCCTGCTTGATATGAATGCTCTTTCAATATTTCTAAATTTCTAATTATATTTATAGAAAATGGGTCAAGTACTCTTATTTTATTGATACAATTCTAGTAGATAGACCAAAGATTTGTAGAAAAACACATTTGAAATATTAAAATACATTAACCAATGAGATAAAACTTAATGATTGCTAAAATATTCTATCGAAGGCAAGTAATAGCAGTATTAATTGTATATCTAGAATCGTATGTTAATTAAGGGCTATGTCATTCGCTAAAATTCCCACATTTAGAAAACATGATTTTTTTCTCTAAGTGATATATAAAAATTTTTGTTTGACAAAATGAAGTCTGTTTAACAGTACACCAGCTTATCATCATATCTGGTAAATATTGAAATATCAACTATCTTCTATATAATGTAAAATTATAAAATAATAATACTATTATTATGAAAATACTTCTAGAACTAAATTTTGCATTTTTGATTATTTACTCAAAATTTTTTTCGTGGAATTTCAGAATACTATCAAAATTTGTAAATTCTAGATTAATTAAACCAATAATCAACTTGCAGATATTTCATTATAGAGTAAATTCATTAGGAAGCTCTAAAAGAGAAATTTCAACAGTTAAGCATAAAATTTTACTCTGCTATATGCGGTGCTTGCCCTATACTAGACATTCTATTATCTGCGCTTTCAAAAGAATAATTTCTGTTATTTTATTGATTTTAAAAAACCCTATAAATTTAATCCTTAAACTATTCAATAATAATATATCAACAGCAGAAGGTTATTTGAGATGTACATGTATTGAGAAAATAGAAAGAAACATTAAAATAATTTCTGAAGAAGATATTACAAAAAATTGCTTTTACAAGCACAGTATACGACTCATAGCATTTTATTTACCACAATTTCATACTATCTATGAAAATGATAAATGGTGGGGCAAAGGATTTACTGAGTGGGTTAATGTGAAAAAAGCTAAGCCCTTATTTAATGGACACTATCAGCCACACATCCCATTGGATGGATACTACGATTTAAGTAATATAGAATCACAAAAAAGACAGGTAGAATTGGCTAAGCAACATGGTTTAGGTGGTTTTTGTTTTTATTTTTATTGGTTTAAAGGTAAAACACTTCTTGAAAAACCAATTCGTCAATATTTAAATGAATCTTCGTTAGATCTACCATTTTGTTTATGTTGGGCAAATGAGAACTGGACTCGAACTTGGGAAGGGTTAGAAAAAATTATTTTAATTGCTCAAGAGCACTCTGATGAAGATGATATTGAATTTATAAAATATATTAGCGTTTACATACAAGATAAGCGATATATAAGAATAAATGGTAAGCCTTTATTGTTAGTACATAGACCAGATAAATTGCCCAACGCTAAAAGAACAACCTCTTTATGGAGGGACTGGTGTAAAAATAACGGTATTGGCAAAATTTATATAGCATATACTCAAGCTGATTTAGAAGAAGATCCTTGTGAATATGGTTTTGATTCATCTATTGAATTTCCTCCACGAACTCCTGCTTCAATACGAACTGTCATTGGTCCTTCTGAGTTAGAGTCTAGCGAGTATTTTGGCATGAATGAAAATAAGAGTATTATCTATGATTGGAACAAACTTGTTGAGGCTAGTAAATACCAAATGAAAAGAAAATATAAAACTTTTTTAACAGTTAACCCAGGCTGGGATAATACTTCAAGAAGACCTAA
>JABSQI010000095.1 GCA_013215905.1 Legionellales bacterium
GTATCAATACAATTTTTCCTTTAATATCCATATTAACATTAGCTTCTAAATGCGCTATTTTTGATTCTACTCTATTCATTGTAACGAAATTAGGCTGAGATGAATTTTTTTCAAAACAATAAAAATCACTGTCTTTAGTAATTAACGATGGTAATTCAATTAAATGATTAATTTTATATTTTAATTTTCTTTTGCTAATAATACTATCCAGATCTTTATGGCTCAATGTTCCGAGCCTTAAACCTTCTAGATCTGAATATTCTAAAAATGCTAAATTTTCTCTTGGCAAACCTACTTGACCACCAAATTTCACAGTATAATCCAAAGCCTTACTCAAATTTTTTGTAAATTCAAATTTAGCAAATTCTCTTGACTGAATAGCCCTAATAATAAAATCTATGAGATGGCCATGCTCATGCTCTCCTCCCACTTCTTTCAGGAATAGGTTAAACTTACTTAACTCTTCCTCTGTAAAGCTAAATGCAGATTTTTTATTTACTTTATTGCCAGTTGTACTCGATAGATATTTGTGATTATTCTCCCAATATGCAGAATTGCTAATTTCATAAGTCCCTGGCCTTAAATGTCCATACCGTTTAACAAGTTCATCAATGCTGAGTTGACCAGTTGTAACAGCATATTTATCATCTTCAAAAATACCTGTAACTGTTTTAATAGTTCTTAAAAATTCTAGCTTTCTCTCTTTAGAAATCCAGCCCTTTTTAACAAAACTTCTCAATAAGGTTGAGGCTACAAATCCAGCTCTTGCAGCATGAGAAAATGCTTTTGTTCCAAGAAATTTGCAATCCTCTAATAGACAGAATAACTTGTCTAATTCAGATTGCTTTCCTTGCTCTATCTTAATCATTCTATCAGATAATTGTGCCAACGAGGAAATGTCTGTGCTTAATCTTATGAGAGAGGCTCTAGTTATTTTCTTCAAAGATTCTTCAAGCAATTTGATTTCATCTTCAGATATACCGTAAGGACACAATCTTTTAATTGCCTCATCTTGAAAACAAGGAGTCCATACTGTAAATGCTACTTCAAATTCAATTTTATCATGTAAATATGGTTTATCCTCCAGTATTGCAAGATAAGCATTTACCAATTTCTCAGCTATGGGGTCTGGCAAATCCACCGGTATAAATGAATTAAAACTAGCTCGAATATCTACGAACGGATGCCCAGAAAAAGAAACTAAAAGTGGTTGAGGCCTCACATCCCTATAGCCATATTCTGCCCTTTGAGCAGCCCATACTTCATTAGTTATAAGATATCTATACAAACTAAAAGCAAGGTTTTTAGGATTCACACCTATTATCTCCGCTGGATTCCAATCTGGCATATTTCCAAAGAAAGTCTTTTTGCCTAAAACAAACGGAGATGGCTCTTGTAATTCATTAAATCTAGAAGAGCTTTCAAGGATACTTTCATAAACATTTTTTTCGCTAATTTCATATTCACTATGATCAACAACAATTGGTCTAACTTGAAATATATAAACAAGCCCATCATGATCAACTGCAAATTCAATATCTAACTTATTGTAATGCAATATTTTCTCAAGCTCAGATATTGCCTTTATTACCGGAATTAGTTTTGCATCTACTTTATCTACAGCATTTAAGGATGTTCTACTTACAATTACTGTTCTCAAATCACCTTGCAAACCAGATGTAACCGATGCAGTAGAATCATTTTTCTCATCAAAATTTATTCTATAGTATGGTGACCCTGTATCTAATCCACAAGTAAAAACTACCCCTGCAAAACTTATATTCTTAACAAATTCTTGTAATAAAACCTGATTAGAATTTTCTTCAGGAGTTCCATAAGATTTTATAACTGTTTCTATGGCTTCAATAATTCTTGTATTTGAAGTGCTATCAATATTCAGTATACTTTCAAATCCACCTGCATTAGAAGAAACCCAGTTATCTTCACCATGAGCACTACTTCTGACAATTAAAGGTTTTTTATTAAAGTCTTTCTTGATACTTTCAATAACTTCTTTTTGAGATGCCCGCCATTGCCCAACAGTAAAACAAATTTGCTCGCCTATTGTGCTTTGTTTTACAACATTCTCTAACCTAGATAAAGTCTCAGCTTTTGTACCTAAAATAAAATGAGATATGTCTGCAGGTGAATTAAGCTCTGCCCAATTTCCCTGAACATCAAAAATAGTAATATTGAAATTTTTATCTCTTAAATAGCAAACTAAGTCTATTAATGATTTGCCAACTTCCTGTTCTGATAAATTCCTTATAAATTCAACTACATGCGCTTTAAAAGATATCAACCCTGTAAATTCAACTTCTCCAGAACCACAATCAAAATCTTCTAAAAATATAGTTTCTGCTATAGCTATGTCTTTTTCATTTCTATGCTGAAATCTCTTTAGCCAAACAGAATCAACACCAATAACAACATCACCAGGAGAATTGCACAAATTTGTTATAATGTCATTCCTGAAGATAGTATCTGCATAAGTAACTAATATTTCAGAATCAGGTAGAGGAGATTCTAGAAGTGTATGTAAAACTGTGCGCTTATCCCAATCCGGTATTACGGTATATTTCAATTTAGGATATTTACTAATCACCTTTTCAGCATGATACCCAGCAATAAAATGCAGACCTTTATTATCAAGGTCACTAAAACTACGTACCTGCCAATCTAATACATTAGAATCAATTGTAAGTTTTTTAAGAGCTGAAGGAGAAAGGCCTTTTGATGGTTTACCAGCACCTAATAAAAATACTTCCATACAAATCCACAAGCGTTCCAAATACAATATTAAAAGATAAAATATTTATTTTATCTTTTAATGCGTATTACATTATAAAAAATTAACTGGTCTCTCTGTTTTTTTGAGCATTCTTAGATCTTTTGAATAAAGATTTAAATTTATACCAATATTTTTTAATTGTTAGCGATGCTGCTACAAAAAAGCCAAAAATGACTGATAACAATGTACTACCAGATGCTGGATCAATATATGCCATAGCCTCTAATGGGAACATTAGAGCGAAGACTAATATTATAAATGTACTGACAGAAGCCATGATAACCCTCCTATTATTTTATATTTACTTGCATTTAGCTCTATGTAAAAAGCACCCCTTAGGTAGTTTTATCTATTTAAATATCTACCAGCCCAACTTTACTAATACTTCCAAACCCAATAGTATCAAATTAATGCAATTATTTCAAGTTAAAAAACTATTTTTTAAGGCTCTGAAACAGAATATATTATAAAATTTTCACCCCACAGCGGACTTAATGAAACTTAATACAAATTGAACTATAATAGCCACATTGTGAATAAGTTAAGGAATTATTATATGACTAGTCGCGGTTCAATTATAGAAAAATTTCTTGTTTCTGTTCAATTTGCATTGGTTTTCCTATTTATAGTTCCTTTTACCGTGTTATTTTACAACGAAGGGTGGTTAGCATATACCTCATTTTTGTTTTTATTGAAATCTTGTTTCTTGCTATTTTTTGTATGTTTTGTTGTTTCTAGTATCTTGCCCAGGTACTTAGAAAAATTCTTTATGGGGACATGTACCATACTGTCCGCATCATTTCTTATAATTAATTTTTTTTCTCCCATGGAGAATGGCGTTCTAGATGGGACGCATATGGAGTCATCCTTTAATATTTATTCCATAATTAAACTGGTTTTTATAATTTCAGTAATTTCATATATATACATATATAAAAGCAAATCTCTTGTTAAAGATAGCGTTATGTATGGTTCTTTTGGAGCTGTTTTAGCTATATTGGTTGTTATATATCGCGGAGAATACATTTTTGAAGGGACAACTAGTTATAAACTTTCAAATTTATCACACAACAAAAATATTTTCATTATTAGCCTAGATGCTTTACCTGGATTTGTTACAAATAAAATATTGCAAGAAAATAAAGATTTTCAAAAAGAATTGCGTGGTTTTACTTCCTTTACAAATACTACGAGTTCTGGCCCATCAACAGCTATCTCTTGGATGGGGATCTCTTATGGGAAAGTATTTAATCTAGATGCTATACCACCAGAAATACAGGATAATCACCCCGACCCCTCTTTGATATCTAATTCTAATTTAAAGGTATTAATGCTTCGTAATGACTACAACACCTATACTTATGGAGCTGTTCATCCTCGTGGGATATGGCCCACATTATCTGAATTTAAAAAGCTAGGAAAATTACATATAGACTACAAAAGTGCAAAAGGTAAAAAAAATGGAAAAGAAATTAAATCTTTGATGGAATTAGGATTATATAGAATAATACCGCTTTATATATTGGAAGCTATCGACAAGGACTTTCTTGTTAAAATAGATCATAAAAATTTTTCACAAGAAATATATGATTTTAATAGTTATGTCAATGAGTTAAAAGTGACAACTGATAAGAATATAATGCATATTAGTCACTACAATTTCACTCACGTTCCTATAGTATTAGATGCTACTTGCAGTATTGCTGCCAAAAAGGGTTCAAACAAATTTGACGCAATGATAGAACAGGTAAAATGTGGGGTGAATAAATTTATTGAGCTCATTAAAAAATTGAAGGAAAAGGGAGTATATGATAAATCACAAATATTTCTTATTAGTGATCACGGGATGTACAGTAAAATATATGAGGATATGGATATTAATGATCCACTTTATTTTCATGGCCAAATAATCAGCAGCAAAGCAATGAAATCCCTTGGATTTTCGTCTTTAAGATATACACCATCACTAATATTTAAAGATTTTGGTGATAATGCCCCCTTTAAGTTCGATGAATCTCCTAGAAGCTTAGTAGATATAGCACCAACTGTCTGTTACAGTAATTTGTCATCAATGGAATGTGATAAAATTGGCTATGACGGTATTAGCCTTACATCTCCTGTTGAAAAAACAAGAGAGAGATATTTTTTCTTGTATTCTAAAGAAGATAATAGAAAAACAACTTCAAGAGATAATAATGAAAATTTATCTCTATATAAAAAAGTAACTATTAGGGGAGATAATCTTTATGATGAAATAACAAGAATTATGATGAGTACGTACAAAAAAATATCTTGTGATGAAGTAATAAATTTTTCTGATCCAAAAAGCCTAGATAAAGTGCAAATATTAGGATTTTCCAAAAGCTCTAAAAATGAAACATTTATTAATGATAACACCGGTATGATAGGATTTTGGACGGAAAAATCATGTACACTTTCTGCAATTGAAGTGTCTATAAGAGCAAAAATAAAATCAAAAAATATTCTTACTAGGATGAAAATTTTTCTTAATAATGTTTTAGTTGAAGAAATAAAGATCAATTCAATGGATTTTCCGGAACCCACATAACAACATTTTAAGCTGAAAATCCCCAGTGAAATATTTAGAAAAGACAATTGGAATCTTATTAAATTTAACCTTAATTTTGACAATCAATCAGAAGAACAAAAAAGCAATACAGGGCAAAACTTAGCAAAAGTATTTTTTGATAAGGTGTCCTTTATCCCTTCGAAGAGCTAAAGACGAAGGTGAGAAGCCCGAAGTAGCGCTGCTTACCGGCGCATAGCATTATGCGAGAGCTAAACTGCGCAGCATTTGGCTGATTTCCTTTTAATGTGGAGTATATACAAATAGGTAACTGTTTAGATGTCATGCTCTAATGTTCAAGAATGGTTGGTAGAACGCATAAGATTAAGAAATAGTTCACAAGAAAATAAATTTAATTATGTTATTACCACTTAATGAAATTAAACGACCTATGATTATTAACTGCAGAAGAAAAACTGGAATTAATAATCTTATAAGCAGAAGAAAATAATCTGCAAAAAAAAGAAATCCGTATCCTAAAAGAAAAAATCAAGCTAAGATTGATGCTATCCTTAGTTCAACAGAATATTATAAAAATGTAACTGTTCTGAGGTTTTAAAAAATAAAAACAAACTGGAATATAAATTCCATTCAATATTCTGAAGCAATTTCCAACAATTTTTTGGTTGTCTTCCAGTTACGAGTAGTAGCATTTGTAGAAAGTACTTTCTCAAAATAATTGTTAGTTAATTTTGTCCTGCCGTACCCATTAGGACAATATAAATAAATCTCACTACCAGACATATGATATTTATCAGAAGTATCTTTAGCTTCAAGTGAGAGATGTTTGTAATAGCTTTTCATAATTTTTGTCCATAAAAATGTTACGTGAAATTTAGCTATATCAAGTTCATCATTTTTCATATAAGGATTGTTGTTTATTATTTTCTCAAATTCTCTTTTAGTTTTGGTAAGAACTAAAACATTAAAACCAAATTGATTTTTTATTTTTTGCTCTATTATTTTTGATATTTTTTTATTATCTGAAATATTTGAATTAAAAATAATATTTCCACTTTGTAGATAAGTTTCAATATTTTCAGTATTTGTTGATTTATATATTTCCTTTAGTTGTTTCATATTAATACGTCTGTTTCCACCAACATTAATTCCTCGTAATATAGAGATATAAGTGTGTGTATTAGATGTCATAAATACTCCTGTTTTATTTGTCACTTCCAAAAAAACTCAAGAAGGAATCAAAAATTTAAGCTGCAATCTTTCTTGAAAAGCAAGTACAAGGATTTCTAAATGGTTCTTATTATTTTTATTTCCAGTAGATAAGACAGATTTTATAGTACAGTTATCTTTAGCACCTTT
>JABSQI010000096.1 GCA_013215905.1 Legionellales bacterium
CCACTGCAAGCAGCAGTAACATCAAAAGCTGGTATATTTCTACTAATCCCAAGTTTTTCTTGCAACATACACCCAGTGCTTGGAAAAAACCTATCGCTCGTACAGGTTGCAACAATTATCATATCTATTTCATCTATTGATATTTTGGAATTCTCAATAGCTTTAATCGAAGCCTCGTAACCTAATGTCATAGATGTTTCATCATCCGCAGCTATTCTTCTTTCACTGATACCAGTACGATCTAAGATCCATTCATTTGAAGTATCAACTATTTTTTCTAAATCAGCATTAGATAATATTTTTTCAGGTAGGTAAGAGCCTACACCTAGTATTTTGCTGTAAATCATAATATCTGCCTTATAATATCTCGCCAACCCTGGTTGTAATTAAATCTGGAATTTTATGCTGAACTTCACTAATGGCTTCAGATATTGCTGCTTCAAAAGCTAAAGCATTAGCGCTGCCATGGCTCTTAATTACAATACCATTTAATCCGACTAAAGTAGCCCCATTGTATTTTGATGGATCAATTTCTTTAGATATTTTAGTAAATACAGGATATGCCATCAGCCCCATAATCCGAGTAATAAAATTCTTTTTAAACTCAGAATATATAACTTCTCTTACCCGACGAGCCATACCTTCACCTGATTTTAAAGCTACATTACCGACAAAGCCATTACATACTATAACGTCAGCCCCCCCCACAAAGAAAGAGTCGCCCTCAACATAGCCAATATAATTTACTAAACCACTCTCACTTATCAGTTGAGATGTTTGTTTTACTAAATCATTCCCTTTTATTTCTTCTACACCTACATTTAATAAACCTACTTTAGGATTTTTAATTCCATCCACAGTTTCTGAGATAGTTGCCCCCATAACTGCAAATTGCAATAAATGCTCAGCACATGTATCAACGTTAGCCCCCAAATCTAATGCCCTGCATTTTCCATTCACAATTGGCAATGAAGCAATTATTGCTGCCCTATCAATACCAGGAATAGTCTTCAAGACAAAACGAGAAATAGCTATTAATGCTCCAGTATTTCCTGCACTGACACAAGCATCTGCTTCTTTTTGCTTTACCATGTTTATAGCAAGACGCATTGATGATTTCTTTTTCATTCTAAGAGCAGAAGAAGGAGATTCTGACATTAAAACTTTTTCATCTGTATGGATAATCTCTAAACGATCAGAATATTTTGTTAATGTAGCATTAGTTAAATAGCTCTTAATAGCAACCTGATCTCCAATAAGAGTTATACAGATGTTTTTATTCTTTTTTAATGAATTTATACATGCTGGTACTACAATAGAAGGTCCAAAATCGCCCCCCATTGCATCGATTGCTAATTTAATCATTTAACTAATACCTTTTTAACTTTCTTCTTCTTCTTCTTCTTCTTGTACAACTACCTGCCTGCCTTTGTAATAACCATCAGGTGTCATATTATGTCTAAGATGGATCTCACCTGTTACTTTATCAGTAGATAAACTTTGAAAAGATAAACTATCATGAGATCTTCGCATACCGCGTCTTGATTTTGATTTTTTACTTTTTTGTACAGCCATACAATTCTCCTTTACCTGATATTAACTTATTTGACAATGATTATCATTCGCATGCTTTGGAAAATAAGGTAAACGTAGCAATATTTCGTCTTCAATCATTTTTTTTACATCTATATTATTAAACTCTAATGCAACTGGTTCATATTTATCTTGAGCCATATCTTGCTCAAGATTTGAAGGAGATAAAATAAAATCATCAGATACTAACACCTTCATCTCTTGCATACATCTTTGACAAGCCATTATTAAATCAACATTAAAATGGCCCTTTATAATACATATATTCTCACTATCATATTCAAACTTTAAATCTATATAAACAATTTTTTTTTCTTCCTGCAAATAAATATCGTTCAATCTCTGCATTGTATTCAACGACATCTCCCCAGAAAATCTTCTTGCCTGTTTAGCAAGCCTATAAGGATTTAGCTTATAAGGAATATCCACCATCAGCGCATTTTACCCCAATAACCACCTAATAGTCAAAATTTAAACTACAAAAATAAATGTTCAAAATTTTATTGCAATACGGTTTAAATAAAAAAACTCTGCTGTATTAATTTTTAGCAAAATCTACTGAAAAACCATTAGATATAAGGCATTTACTGAATATATTATCTAATTTAGCGTGAAACAGATAAGATTTTTCCTCTAGAGTAAAAGCTAACTCATATGCATGTAATAACATTCTATAATCCTTCCTATCTTTGAAAAATGTTTTATTAAAAATTACATCTCCATATTTATCATCTCCAACAATAGGAGCATGCAAAAAAGACGTTTGTACCCTAATTTGATGAGTTCGCCCTGTATGAATTTTTATCATTGCTAAGGTTAGATTATTTTTTACTTTTAATATTCTAAAATTCGTAATGGCTTCCTTACCTCCAGATTTAACAACCTTTGCCATCCGTTCACCAGATTTTAATATCCTCTTTTCAAGATTATTTTTTACTATTCCTTCTCTTGATAATCGCCCATTTAACAAAGCTAAATATGTTTTTTTAACTTTATTTTCCCTTAATTGCAGATGTAGGTGCCTTAAAATATGTCTTTTTCTCGCTAAAATAATACAACCAGAGGTTTCTTTATCTAATCTATGCACAAGATTGATATCATTAGAATTGTAGTGTTTTCTAACTAATTCTATTAGCCCAAATTTTATACCACTACCACCATGACAAGCCAATCCATATGGTTTATTAATAACAATAATACTTTTATCCTCAAAAATAACCCATTTATCCAAATTAACCTGAGGGAGAACCAACTTTTCTGTATCATTTACTAGATACATCGGAGGAATTCTTATTTTATCCCCAGCCCCTAGTTTGTAACTAGCATGCTTTCTACCACTATTAACACGAACCTCTCCTTTTCTAATAATTCTATAAATATAAGATTTTGGAGCATTTGACAAATTTCTAAACAAATAATTATCAAGCCTTTGCCCATCATCTTGATTACAAACTGTAATAATCTTAGAACTAGTATTGGCCTTCATTTGACTCATTTCCTATCCGTATTATTTACAAATTGAAGAAAATAATAAAAATTGCTATTATAATATATTATAAATACTTGAACAATTTTTAGCACTACAGACACCTTTTAATTTAAGTGCGAATGATTTTAAATATGAAAAATAATTCAAGTAATGAGCCATAGAGAGTTTAGATTTATATAATGTTAATTATAAAAGTTTGGGTTTTACAAATACAGATTATTATGAAAAAATTCTAACATATTGTATACAAATGAGAATTATATAATTACATATCTATATTATAGATCTATTTCCTAGTGGGCTCTCTTTGAGAAAATTTAAAGAGGAATTACAATGGAAAGAATGCTTATAAATGCTACTCAACCTGAAGAACTAAGAGTAGCAATAGTCCAAGACAATAAATTATACGATTTAGATATTGAACATTCGGGTCCTAAAAAGACAAAAGCTAATATTTATAAAGCCAGAGTAACAAGAGTTGAACCTAGTTTAGGGGCTGCTTTTGTTGACTATGGGGCTGAACGGCAAGGATTTTTACCTCTAAAAGAAATTATCCCAAAATACTACAAAAATTCAGCCAAAAACAAAGATAAAATGACTATTGTAGATGCAGTGCATCCAGGTCAAGAAATCATGGTGCAAGTAGAAAAAGTTGAAAGAGGAGCAAAAGGCGCAGCATTAACTACATATATTTCTATAGCAGGATGCTATCTAGTACTCATGCCAAATAACCCTAAAGCTGGCGGAGTGTCTAAGAAAATTGAAGGTGAAGATAGAGAAGATTTAAAAGCATTTTTAGATTCTCTAGATCTCCCAGAAAAAACCGGCGTTATAATTAGAACAGCTGGACTTGGAAAAAACCAAGAACTATTAGCTTGGGATTTAGAAATAATAAAAAATCAGTGGCTAGCAATCGAAGAAGCATTTCATCAAAAACCAGCCCCATTCTTAATATACCAAGATAGTGACATAGTTATACGCTCTATCAGAGATAATCTACGTAAAGATATAACAGATATAGTTATAGATGATCATGAAACTTATACTAAGGCTAAAAACTATATCCAACAAGTTAGACCTGATTTCATTAACAAGTTAAAACTCTATCAAGATACTATCCCCCTATTTACTAGATTTAATATTGAACACCAAATTGAGTCAGCCCACCAAAGAGAGTTAAACCTACCTTCTGGTGGTTCTATAGTCATAGATAAATCCGAAGCGTTATATGCTATAGATATAAATTCTGCTAAATCTACTAAAGGGGGTGATATTGAAGAAACTGCCCTTAATACGAACTTAGAAGCAGCAGCAGAAATAGCTAGACAATTAAAAATACGAGACATAGGAGGTTTAATAGTAATAGATTTTATTGATATGTCTTATGTAAAAAATCAACGAGCTGTTGAAAATCATTTTCGTGAGGCTATTAAATCTGATAAAGCTAGAATACAAATAGGTAAAATTTCAAAATTTGGCTTACTAGAATTATCAAGACAGAGATTACGCCCTTCACTTTCAGAGTTTAGTAATATTATTTGCCCTAAATGTGACGGCATTGGTACAGTTAGAAATAATGCATCTCTAGCATTATCCATGATGAGAGTCATTGAGGAAAATGCCCTTAATAGCAATACCAAACAAGTGATAGCCCAATTACCTATAGAGATAGCAACATTTATATTAAACGAAAAGCGTACTTCTATTGCTGATATAGAAAAACGTTTAGAAGTTAATATTACAATTATTCCTAATAAATATCTTAATGCACCTAATTACAAAATTGATTGTATTCAACAAGATAGCGATCAAAACAAGAAAGCTAGCTATGATATGGCCGATAAACCAGCAGATCAACATTATGTTCAAAATGAATATAAAAAACAACATGATATACCATTAGTCAAAGGTTTAAACATTCTTAATAAATCTAAAATTAAAAAGAAAAGTATATTTAGTAAGATTGTAAAATCAATTTTTGGTAAGACCCCGCCTCCACCTACTCATCATAAGAAAAAATACCATCATGGCAAAAAACATTACAGAAAAAGTAACTATAGAAAAAATAGATAATATTACTAATAATTCTATTTTAAAGAATATGTTAAGTTGTTATTTTAACTGGTATATATTATAGCGAGATTGTGAAATTTTACTTGCAAAATATCCGCCAATTAAACAAGCTGATATTACAAACGCTAATATTACTACTATAATTTAAACTAATCTTTGAATAAATAGATTATCTAAATGGTTAAAATTTATATCCTTTTTTCTTAAGGATGAGTAAATAGGTATTAAAATGACTCCAGATCAATTTGCCAATTTTTGTCTAAATAATCCCCCTTCAAATATTAATAAATATCTCTCTAAGCAAAAGCCTTTTGAAATTAGTGATGCACAGTTTCGTGCAACATTAGATGCAATAAATGATTGTCGTGATTATAAAAAATCTTTAAATGGATGTAATGTAGTTTTGATGCTAGTAAGAATGCTAGCTCGAGACTCTGTCTTAAATAAAGAAAAAATTATAGATTTATTTTCAAGACTGGGAGAAAGTGAAATGGAGATACAACTTCAAACAAAGCTATTAGATAAATATCCTGTTATAATTAGAAACTTAATATCTAAAGATGATATTGCCAATAAATTTTCAACGATTGCCGCCAAAGCATGCATGTATTATACAGATATCAGAGAAAGGCTTGATCAATATTCAATTTCAAAAATTATTTTAAAACACTATGATAACCCAGGAAAACAATATGATCAGAATTATATGAAACGATATCCATATGAATATGATATTTTAAAATACAATAAAAAAGATATAGAAAATTTAATAAATATCTGTGATGATACTAACATAAATAATATAGATCAAAAATGTCAATATGGACAGCTACTCAGTATAGTGGTTAGCGCACAAGATGTAGCAGACAAATTAAACATTAATTCTGTAAAAAGCATGTGGTGTAATAAGATTGAGTATAACTGGACTCAACAATCTACGGCAGTAAATAAAATATTATTAAATAAACATGCAGATATGTTTTTAAAATTTACTACTCGTGAAATGGCTGAGATAATGTTGAAATCAGATCTAACTTTTTTTTATGGGATTTTTGAAAATAAACACTTCGAAATACTAGCTCAGGCTGATGGACAAGAATACCTTAAAGAAATGAAGACTATAATAAATGAATTAAAAGGTTGGGATAAAAAATTTGCTCAAGAAAGATGTAATGATATTACTAAAAAAATAGCGACATACAAAAATAATATTAAAGATCCAAATGATATAGTGCAAGAGCTAAATAGCGTCTTAGAAAATGAAACTAAAATACCATCAGATTATGTTGTTCAAAAGATTAAAATATTAATTAATCAATTAGATCAGAAATATTATGATAATTTAAAATGGAACTCTAAAGATGTTCAGGAAAATAAAGAAAAATTTATTGCAAATAACTCATGATCCAACCACTGCGGTTATTGGTGCAAATGTTCTGTACACAGATGTTTGGTCTTCTATGGGTGAAGAAAAACAAAAGGAAGAGAAAGAAAAACAATTTGATGGATTTACTATTGATGATAAGCT
>JABSQI010000097.1:0-4228 GCA_013215905.1 Legionellales bacterium
ATAAATCCATTTAAAGTTAACTCTTCTGAATTAACCTTTCTAGCGTACCTATAAAATACATAGCTAGAAAACAATAATCCCATAATTGCTAATATTTCAGATGTATACATTATATTCTCCTTTCAGTCTAATAGTTTGTCTAAGATTTCAGGCTTAGTACCAACACCTAATTTGTTTTTTAAGTTTTCAAAATGTGTTTCAACAGTTCTTCTGGATATATTTAAAATATCTCCCGTTGCTCGTGCTGATTTGCCTCTGGCATACAACATTGCGCACTGCCACTCTCTTGTTGAAATACTTTTGTTTTCTAAAATATTTAAATCTCTTAATAAACTATTTATTCGATCTAAATCAGAATCTTTATTAGGATTAAAATTAACAAAGTAATTAGAAGCTTGATCACCTATATCTACCATATGCTCTTTGCATTCTCTAGAAATTTTATTGCTTTCATCCGTAAATGTCTTAAGCATTTTTTTAATCAAAGGTAGGTTATTAATTAACTCAGCATACATCTTTGGATCTTCAGAACAGAAAAACATTAATCTTTGCACGTCAGGGCTTACATTTTCCCTATATGTGAAATAGCAAATATCAAACTTTGAATCAAAAACACCTAGTTTTCTATAATACCAATAACTACCAGCATCAAACTCGCCTCTTTTCAGCCCTTTTTTGTAGCACCAGGCACTTTGTTTTTCCCACAGTTTATTTTCAACTGCGTCCTCACCTATATCTTGACGATTAGCAGCTATAGCCATTTCACCTGAGCTATAAAAATCTATGAATCCACATTGAGCCACATCACCCAATACTGAATATACATTTTTGCCAAATTTATCAAAAAAAGATTGGTAGTCTTGATACCCTCTCAAAAAATCTTCTTCAAACCTAGAACCCATATCTATTTTTCTCCTATCTTTAATAAAAATATTAAACCCTGCTTTGCAACTGAAAAATTGCCAGACATAAAATTAAAACGCAGTATTTTGGTATATCTAATCATTGGAAAATCCTTTTTAATAGTTAAAAATAATTTCGAGATGCAAATTAAGCGTACAAAAGACTCAAAATTAGAAAAGCTATCAAAGATTTTTTGATTGATATAAAGACAAGTTTTATATAAGCTATTGTTAGCATTAATGACTCCTCTGAGAGTTATTATTGTTAGCTCTAGGAGATAGTTCAGACCTATCTTTCTAGAGTGACGGCTGCCCCTGTGGTGGCCGTTCATTATTTTTAAGATAATCCTCTCTCGAAAAAGTTGCAACAAAAATATTAATTTTTTCTTTAACCATGATCTGGCTCTCTCCAAATACTCTAAATTCAGTTCATAACGATCTTTTAAGATCCACTTTAGCTCTACTATACATGGTCTAGACACAACACTTATCATCTATTTCACTCCTTGATACCGACTCAAACAACAATGTTTTTCTATCAGGTTTCTTTGTTTTCTCTTTTTCAGTCATAAAATCTTTTGGCTTGTAATTAAAAGCACCTCCAACCTGAGTTGTTCCAAAGTACTCTTTTAATTTCGTTCTTAATGTTCCTCTAGCAACACCTAAAGCTTCAGAAGCTTTAACTTGGTTTCCACCACAGTATTCCATAGCAGCAAAATACAAATGTATCTCAAAATATTTCAAAATTTCTCCATGCTCCATTGCTGCAACATCTTTAATAGTTTTCACAAATGAATCTTTTAATTTTTTTTGTAGATGGTTGCTCATTAGTCACTCCTTTTTTAAATAAAATCCAGCACAAACAATGCTGGCTAATTGCTATCAATCTCAAATTTGGAATTTATTCAGATGGGTATATTGACATGTATTCTATACTACCGTGTGGAACAAAATTTCCATATAAAGATTTCAATATCCCATATGGTATAATGCTCACACACTTCATTGCAAGCAAAATTACAGCAAAAAATACTTAATTTGCTCAAGATGGGAGCGTGTTTGAACATTTAGTTTTTAATGCGTACTATGTGGTATTTTTGCTTACAAAAATACCACAAGGCAAAACTATTTTTTTCAATTCCTCTGTTTTCATAACGGCAATTTCTTATCAAGCAGCCTTCGACATCCCTGTTGGTCTACTCCACTCCCCTTCCCTAAGTTTTTTTAAAGCAACATTAATCCCATGCTTAACAGACATAGCTTGCCCTGTCTGATAACTTATCTGAAGATTGCCAAACCTAACTTGATAAGCTATTTCATTAGCAATTTTTGTTATTTGTCTATCATCACTAGTTTTCAATGTATTTCCAATTTCCATTTTTAAATCTTCTGCTTGTGACTCATCAATTGTTCTCTGCCCCGATATTGTTAAATAATCTTGAGATTTAACAGATAATTTATTGCTATCAATAGCAGATAATTTCTTTAGCTCCAACTCAATAAAACTAATCTCAGCTTTGATATCCTGAGTATTTTCATCCTGTATTTGCCCAGAAATAACTTTGGCATCCTGAATTTTCAATAGCTCAAGCTTGGATTTTAAAACCTTTTGTTTCTGTAAATCATAAACATCTTGTGATAAATCACCAGCTTTAAGCTGGCTCTCCATGCTATCTAGCTTAGATTTTGAATCAGAGTATTTTAATTGCCATAACTTTTCTTCAAGACCGAGCATATTAGCACTGTAGAACTTAGCCTTTTCCAAGATCGAAAGAGATTTTAATTTTTCTTGCAGTGGTTTTAGTTCCAACTCAAGTTCTTGAATTATTCTTGAGTTATCAGAATATGACGTATCCTTTGATTTCATTGCAACAATTTTTTCAGAACGAATAGGGGTTTTATTTGTTTTTTGATTATCAAAATCAACAACAACAGATTTTTGAATTTTGCTGTTTAATCTAACTAGATCTCCTTTGTTGTTAGTATATTTATTATTAATATATATATTATTATTAGATACCTCAGATGTGAGGATACCCTTACGGCATTTGTGATGATAGGGTGGTTGAGCTTTAGCACCCTCAGTATTCATGCCATTTTGAGGTTCTACGTGGAACATTTTTGAACTAGAATGTTTTTTATTAGCGTTATATTCTGAGTCATTAGAGGCTCTTTTACGGTTAGGAGCTTTTTCTAACAAGTCGAATAGGGCAGGTGGCACATTGACATAAATCTTAGAAGGCAACCATACTCCTTTTTCTTTGACGCTCTCAATATCAATATACCCAACTTTCTTCAAGTCTCTCAGATACCTTTCTATACTAGATTTATCTTTATTGAGTTTTTCAGCTAAATCAGATTTAGAAATCTGGATACACCAATTCTTATCATAAAAAGACATGGTGAATAATAGAATCCAACACATTCTAGCTTCAGCACAAACGGAAGAATCGGCGGTGATGTAATTTGTAACCTCAACAGGGAAGTTACGATATTCTTTTTCTTGCCAAAAATTTTTAAGCAAATGCGTTTTTTTTAGGCGCACAGATCTAGCTATTGTCATAAAAGGTCTCCTTATAATTGACAATTTTTATAAAAAGACCTAAAATCAAATTGCTTGTTTAAGGCTTTAGGTCTTAAAAAATTTTATGTTCTGGGGCTTGTCGCAATTAAGCTCCAGAATATTCTGAAATATATATCTAAATCATTTATATCTCCAAAATTGTATATGTATTAAACATTTATTCCATATGGAATAAATGCTCTTAAATTAATCACTTTCTTTTATCTTATTTAATTCATCATCTATTATTTTTATCAAAGCTTTCTCTATAGCATTACGATCAATATTTTCTCTTATTCCTTTTGGAAAACTAATAGAGTAGTTGCTATTACTATCTTTTCTCCATGTAAACAAATGTCTCCCACTTTTATTAATTATTTCTTTTGAGTTATCGTTTTTATCATCCTTGTTAAGAAATTTATTAATTTCAACTCCTAGCTTTCCTCCACCAAGCTTACCAGATGCTAGTCTAGGAGCTAAGTTAGACAAAGCATCAATATATTTTTTTCCTTTGTTTGCGAATGCTCTAATTTCCGCAGCAGTACGTGCAGAAATATTTGAAGGAGTTTCTATTTTTTGCATTATTTCATCTGGGATTTGGGCAAATGATAGAAACCGTACAATCTGTGTTTGACTGATACTTAACTTTTTAGATATATCTTTTTGTGTAAGAACTCCAGCTTGAATTAGATTATGATAACTCATGCCTTTAGCATAGTCAGATAAATCTTGTCTATTGCTGTCATTATTATCATTATTATCA
>JABSQI010000097.1:4238-6669 GCA_013215905.1 Legionellales bacterium
GTCTATGTGCATTTTCACTTGCTTGTATTAAAGCTGCCTCATCATCTTTCAAGTCCTTTATAAGTACTTTCAGCTTTACTCCAGCTAACCTTGCTGCATGCCATCGACGTTCTCCTGCAATAATCTCATATTTGCAAGATTTTTCTTTAGAATGTCGAACAATACACGGTTGTTGTTGACCTTGTTTTTTAATATCTTCAGCAAGTGCAGAAATATCCCCAAGTTCAAAATTAGGTCTATCATGGAAAAGCCAGTTTTCAGCATCATTAGGATCAATTTCAATAATTTGTTCACTTGATAAGTTTTGAATAGCTATAAAACGAGACGAAGAATCCGTAAAATTATTTTTTTCAGTCTTGCTGTCTGAATCTGAGTAGTCAATTACAGCAGGTTCTAAACTATCGAGAACCGCAGCTAAAGCACCTGTACGATGTACATTTTTCTTTTTGCTGTTCATCTATGCCACCTTTATTATCTGTTCACCATTTTTAATATTAGTATTTGTTTGTAAATCCCAAACTTTTTTAAATAATTCAATTATTTCGTTATTAACGCCGTCTAAATGTGTAATTGCACGCCTATAGGCTTCTCTACTTCCTCTTGGTCGAGAAACTTCATATACGCTCCCTAAATCATTAGTTGCTTTTGCAATTTCTACAGTGTCACACATATGGTTGTTTAAAACATAGTTACCATATATTTTACGTAGCATGCTTTCAACATAGTTAGATTCTTGTGTTCCAGAGTGTTTTGATAACATTATTCTAAAAAAATTGAATTTTAAACCAGGGATGGCTTCAAATAAATTTTGTAATGTATGTGTAAGCATTACAAAACTTGCATAGTCAAACATATTAGGGGCAAGAGGTATCAGCATTGAATTTGCCGATGTTATTGCATTAAGTGTTAATATCCCAAGATTAGGACCACAATCAATTAATATAACATCATATTTATTTTTAATAACACCTAAAGCTTTTTCAAGTCTAAAAGCAGGGTTACCTAATTTGCTGAAGTTATTAATAGAATTATTAGGTAGTCCTAACTCTATATCTTGCAGTGCAAGATTTCCAGGTATTAAATCTAGACCAGGAAAGTGAGTTTTAATAATTATTCTTTCAATATCAGACGGATCTTCGAATAAAGCTCTTTCTATAGTGTTATCGGGTGAAATTTCAAGATCAGGAATAATACCCCCACATATAAATGTGCTAGTTCCTTGCGGATCAAAATCTATTATCAAGGCACGTAATCCATCAAGGGCGCATTTCTGAGCTAGATGTACAGCAGTTGTTGTTTTAGCACAACCACCTTTGAAGTTATTAACACATAAAATCATGGTTTCACTATCATCAGGTCTTTTGTATAAAGTACCAAAATTTTCTCTTAGCTCGTTTATTTGTGCTAGTGTAAACATCTTTCTTCCGCTCTCTGAGTGGCTAATTGGAAATTTTAAAGAGTTTCCTTCTAGATATTTAGCAAGTGTAGGGCGTGTAGTGCCAATCATACGAGCTGCTTCATTTACTCCCCAAGTTCTAGGAGATTTGGTACTATTTGGTCTAGTTACATGATTGCGTAACTGAGTTAGCATTTTATTTCCAGCAATTTGGAATGCTTCCATAACTTTTGCTGGATTATTTAGTGAAATTTCCAGTAAATCTTCTTTTATCATATAATGTCCGTTTTTTTGAAATTTACCAAATATTTAGTAAATCTGTATTTTTGGTAAAGTAATTATAAGATCTAAGTTGTTCAAAAGTAAACAAATTTTGCAAAAGGAAATAATGTTTACGAGCTTTAGCTCGTTAAATGGTCAAAAAGGTTAAAAATTAATTTGTTTTGGGGTAAAGAAACTAGCAGTTCTCTTTTTTTGCGTCAGCTAATTCTAGAATATGCTTTAGTTCAACATTAGTAATTTTAGATATGAATTGAGGATGAGTCCCCGAGTCTAACATTCTTATAATACAATCCTTGAATCCTGTCTCCCAACCAAATTCATAAAATTCTTGTCTAGCATTATGAACACGTTGTTCTACTTCTTCTAATAATTCTTTTTTGGTAAGAGACTTTAATTTTCTCATTCCTTTAAGTGGATTTAGAACTTATCTTGGTTTTGCGCCTTTAATTCTTCTATTTGATCGATAGTTGTTTCTGTGATTTTGCTGATATCTTCCAAAGGATATTGTTCTTTTAACATATTCAAAATTATGTCATGGTTTCTTTTATCGATCCCTTGTTCGATCCCTTGTTCAATACCACGTTCTTCGCTTATCTTTTGAAATTTTTGTAACGCTGTCATAACTTCACCTCTGTTTTTTTCTGATACCTCATCAGCAATGATTTTTAGATATTCCTCAGGGTTATCACCTTTAGTATCAGCTATACTTATAGTATAACAAATTGCCTCTCTTAGAAACTCCCAACCTTCATG
>JABSQI010000098.1 GCA_013215905.1 Legionellales bacterium
AAATCCATAATTCGTTTTGCTTTCAGCCGCAATGTAAAAATCATGTTCCTCAAGGAAATTTAGAAATTTCTCGTTATCAAAATTATAATAATTTTCTAGTATTAAGTTATTCGAATAGTCTAGCAATAAGTAGTAATAATTGAAAATATCTGCCTAAGAAAATCCTTTTGAACTAATTAACTAAATCTTACTAGCAAAGAATTATTAAGATGAGCTATTATAAATCTTACTTACCAATCATTAGTATTTTCTATAATCAGGTTTAGGTATGGAAAATATCTGTTAAACAATTAAAAACATATACCAATAAACGCTTTATTGACATATTTCAGAGAGTTTTTTTCATAAATATACAATAACTATTATTTATATAACCAAAACGTTGAAAATCTTTAATATAACCTAATTTTTCATAAAACCTTTCTGCGGATTGGAAACTCATAGTCTGAACAGTTGCCATAGTACTACCAGCTTCTTTACCAAGTGAGTGGATTTTATCCATAATATTTCTAGCAATCCCTTTATTCCTATAATTTTTCATTACCCAAAGTTGATCCGTATATATTGTTCCATAAAGTAGATATCCATTAGCTCCAGCAATAATTTGTTCACTACTATCTTTTGCAAAAAAACCAAAAGGAGAAACGCGCCCATACTCTGAAGTTTCTGCATTTATTCTATACGTCAAAAAATCTATATCTTTATTATTGGGAAGCGCAAAATAAGAAATCTCATTCATAACTATTTGTACAATTGCCTGCAAGAAAAATATTATCGAATACTACCATATTTATAGAGAGTTAAAATAAAATTTATTTATATAGTTACATTTTCTTGCAACATAGAAGTATAAGTACCAAATTTCAATTATTGAGATTAGTACTGAATAAATTATTACAATTCACCCTGCCCAACCAACATGCAGTTTATTAATAGTCATGGAAATAATAAATATGCTATCTATCATTGGAGAATTTTAAAATATTATTTTAGATCTTTAACTTCATCTAAATTTTTTTTAACATTTTTTACCAAGTGATTTAGATCCGATTTCAATATATCGACAACATTTACTTTGTCAAAGCCAGAAAAAGCATTTGAACATATTATAAACACTCCTATTAAAATAATACTTCCAAAAGCTAACTTGTCATTTGTGTCATTATCCATATAACACCTTCTTTAAAATCAATAACTTCCTTTGATTTATAATAGGTCATTTCTCTAAAATATAATTATTTTTATGTATTTTAACATAAATTTACAGTTTTTTAGTTCAAAAAAAGGATATTATGTGCTTTTTTTAGCCTTATAAATATTTCTCTTTTATACACTGCTCTTTTAGAATACACTTATATTTCTTAGCCGAGATGGCGGAACTGGTAGACGCGCCAGACTCAAAATCTGGTGATGGCAACATCGTGTGGGTTCGAGTCCCACTCTCGGTACCAAATTGTTAAGATACAAGCAGAATCATGAACAATACATTATCTGATCTATATACCCAGTTAGAAGATAATTCTGTGATTGTAACCCCTAATCGTAGAATAGCAGCAGATCTATTAAATGATTACTCTAAATATAAAATTTCTAATAATGAAATATCTTGGCAGACGCCAACTATTCTTCCACTTGAAGCATATATAAATAAATTGTGGGGTTTACCATTACTAGATAGCATAAATAACAAACCATTAGTTCTAACTGATGAGCAACAAATTATTATATGGGAAGATATAATACAAAAATCCACTAGTAATTTACTATTCAACTGCTTAGAACCAGCCCGAATTGCTAAAGAAGCTAATGATCTTATAAATCACTGGGATCTTAACATAGAGGAAGTTGAACAGAGTTACTCACCCGATTGCCAAAATTTTATTAATTGGCGTTATGAATTCAAGTCATATTTAGAAAAAAATAATTTTGTTGAATCAAGCAATCTTCCAAGTAAATTAATTCCTTTAATTAATAATATAAAGAAATATCTTCCAAAAAATATTATATTTGCTTTCTTTGATGAATTTACTCCTAGTATACTAAAATTAAAAAATCAATTAGAGAAAAACTGTATTGTATCAATCCATCAACAACCAGCAATTACTGGTAAATATTATCAATATCGAGCAAAAACCACCGAACAAGAATTAATTGATTTAGTGTGCTGGGCACGTAACCAGTATTTAAATAAAAAAGTAAAAATTGCTTGCGTTGTTACTGATCTTGCAAGCAGTAGAGATGATATTGAAAAAATTGCACAGGAATATCTACATATTAACCATAATCCCATCCCATATGATATTTCTGCTGGTTCTTCTTTAAAGACATTCCCAATCATAAACATTGTTTTTAAAATTCTTAAAATATCAGATAAGTTACCAATTACTTTGGTTAATGAAATATTATATACACCATACATTCAGGGTGCAGAACTAGAAAATGTACAAAGAATAACATTAGCGCAAGAAATCAATTCCCTAGGTATTCTAGACATAGAACTTTCCCACCTAATATCTCTAGCTAAAACTGAAGAGGCATCATACTACTGTCCCTTCTTATCTAAAATTTTAGAAGAAATATATAATTGTAATAAATCAGATATTATATTAACTCCAAGCTTATGGATTAGAAAGATAAGTGACATATTAAGCATAGCTGGCTGGCCTGGAGATCAAACTATTAACAGTAAAGAATTCCAAGCCTTTAAAAAATTTGAATCTATTCAAGAAAAATTTATCACCTTAGACCATATAATACAAGAAATAAGCTATAACAAAGCTATAACAATTCTAGAGAATTTTACTACAAGAACTGAATTTCAGATCCAATCTCCTAAAACTCCTATTCAATTTCTTGGGATATTAGAGGCTGCAGGTAGAAATTTTGATTGTATTTGGGTAGCTAATGTAACTAGTACTAATTGGCCCGAAGGCAAACATCCTAATCCTTTTATTCCTATAAATTTACAATTAAAACATAACCTGCCTCATAGCTCTTACGAAAGAGAACTAGAGTTTAGTAAAAGAATAACTAATAGATTTATTAACTCAGCCAGTACAGTTATTTTTAGTTACAGCGCCACACAAAACGATTTAAAGCAATATCCTAGCCCTCTAATTCAAGAGTTCCCTATTTATAAAAAAAAATTTAGTACTAACAATTCAATATACCTTACTTATCAAAATCCCGATAAATTTGAATATTATATTGACAATACAGCTCCTCTATTATCTACAGATGAGAAAATTAGAGGAGGAAGTGAAATACTAAGATATCAGTCTGAATGTCCTTTTAAAGCATTTACCAGATTTCGTCTCAATATTAAACCTGACTATCAAAATTATTATGGTCTAAATTATCTCCAGAGAGGGATCCTTGTACACTATTGCTTAGAAAAAATCTGGGAAAATTTGCAATCTAGTGAGAAATTAATCCAATTATCTCAGAAAGATCTTAACTCTTTAATTTATTCATATGTTGATATGGCAATAACAAAAAATCTTTCACATTTTTTTGTAAAATATCATAGTAATTTAATTAAACTTGAAAAAGATAGACTAATTCACCTAATACAATCATGGTTAGAATTTGAGAAAGAGCGCTCCAAATTTGATTGTGTGCATATTGAGTATAAGCGAAAAATAACTATAAAGAACATCCCGATGGAAATTAGATTAGATCGTATTGATCGTATCAATAATATATATGCAATAATAGATTATAAATCGACAATCTATTCAGGAACAGATTGGTTTAGTGACAGGCCTGATATGCCACAGTTAATACTGTATCTTTTAAGTATAAGCCTTCCCGTTTCTGCAATTGTTCTTGCACAAATCAAATCAGGCAAAATGCTCTTTCGTGGCCTAAGTGATAAAGAAAATATTGGGATCCCTGGAGTATCAAATAAAATATCAGATACAATCATAGATTGGAAACAACAAAAACAAAAATGGCGTATTACAATTGAAAATCTACTAGATGATTTTAAGAATGGCAAAGTAATTCCTGAGCCAAAATACGACACAAGTTGTTCCAGCTGCAGTTTCGAAATGTTATGCAGAATTAATTCTCAAGAGGTGTACAACACATGATAGTGGATCATCTTGAACGCAAACAAGCTCTAAAGACAACAGGCTCATATATAATCCAAGCCCCTGCTGGCTCTGGGAAAACTGAAATTTTGATTCAACGAATTCTATCTCTTCTTACCACAGTATCAAAACCAGAAGAAATTCTAGCTCTAACTTTTACAAGAAAGGCAGCAGCTGAAATGCGGGCAAGGATATTGAATGCCCTTAAGATGGATGCAGATACCCTAACGAATGATCATCAAAAAACTACGTTTGATTTAGCAAAAAAAGTATCAAAAAAATCTGATGAGCTAAATTGGGAATTACTCCTTAATCCTTCTAGATTACAAATCATGACTATAGATTCTTTTGCTGCAAGTCTTGTGAATCAAATGCCACTTCTTTCCCAAATAGGGGCAAAACATACTATACTAGAAAATCCTACGCAAGAATATGTACAAGCAGCACAAAATACCATTAAATTTCTTGAAAGTGAATCCTCTTGGAAGAATGTTTTATTTGGAATTACCTCTTATTTCGATAATCAATTCTCAGTTATGGAAAAACTCTTTGTTAATATGCTTTCAAAAAGAGAACAATGGTTACCACATATTACTAAAACTGATAATCAAGATGAAATAAGAAAATCTTTTAATAACTGCTTAAGAGAAATTAACTATCATAACTCTAAAAACATCTATGACCTATTTGCAAGTTGTGATAAATCTGAATTAATTGAGCTTGGAAATTTTTCTTTAAAATATTCTAACAAAAACATTGAAAATAGTTTGGAAGATATTCAGACCCCACCATCTTTTCATAAAAACAATATAGATTCCTGGAAATTTTTTGCTAAATTTCTTCTTACAAAAAATTTAACTATTAGAAAAAAAGTTACTCTCAAAGAAGGATTTCCAAGTCAATCGCAAGCAAAAACACCAGAAGAAAAACAAATATTTAAATCTATGAAAGAGAGAATGGTAAAATTTCTCGCAGAGCTAGGCGATAACCCAGCAATTTCTAGTGCGCTACAAGAGGTTCTGCTTTCGCCTCCAAGTTCCTACTCTAATAAGCAATGGGATATTACTATCAATATTTTTCAAGCATTAAAACTTTTAGTTGCCAATCTTATGATTATCTTTAAAGAAAAGAATGCTTTAGATTTTGCTGAATTAAATATTCGCTCTTTAAACACCCTTGAAATAGATGGAATACCTACTGATTTATCATTATTCCTAGACTATAAAATTAAGCATATTTTAATTGACGAATTTCAAGACACTTCAAATCACCACTTTAATCTAATAAAAAGGCTAACAGCTGAGTGGCTCCCAAATGAAAATAAAACAATTTTTATAGTAGGAGATCCCATGCAATCAATATATCGTTTTCGCGAGGCAGAGGTCGGTTTATTTTTACAAGTTAAAAATAAAGGAATAAATAACATTAAACTAAAACCATTACAGCTTAAAAGCAATTTTAGATCAAATAAAACCATAGTAGATTTTTGTAATAGCGTATTTGCTAAAAGTTTC
Source organism: Legionellales bacterium (assembly GCA_013215905.1). Next base: position 5,609 of record JABSQI010000098.1, read on the forward strand.
CCTGAAAAAAACGATATTTCAAGAGGAGCAATTGCATTTAGCTCATCAGAATCAACTCAAAAAAATGACAAAAATTCTAATGTTAATATCTATCCATGTGTATCTGAAGAAAATGAAGCATTAATAACAATTAAACAAATTAATATTTACCTTAAAAAATATCCCAATAAAAAAATAGCTATCCTAGCTCGAACAAGAAAAAATTTAAAATCAATTATACATCAACTTCAAAAGAAAAATATCAAATTCATAGCACATGAAATAGATAATTTATATACTAAATCGATCACTCATGATTTATTGGCTATAACTAGAGCTATATATGATGTAACTGATAATCTTGCATGGCTTGCAATATTACGAGCACCATGGTGTGGATTAAAATTAGAAGACCTCTTAAAAATAAGTCAAGCGTCTCGAAATAGCAGTATACCAAATACTATAACTGAGCAACTGCCTATACTTAGTAAATCTGGAACACATAGATTAAAGCAATTAAAACCTGTATTTGCCTATATTATTAGAAACTCAGGCAGAGAAAACCTCAGCAAGTTAGTAACCACAGTATGGCAACTACTGGGTGGTCCTGATGCTTTGCAATCTTTTAAAGATCTACAATGGGTAAAACAGTTTATTGAATTACTTGAGAAAACCCAACAAAAGAATTCCTTTTTTGACATCCATTATTTCAAAGAACAACTTATCAATTCTCATATAACTCCACATCATGAATCTGAACCTAATATCGAACTAATGACAATCCATAAATCAAAAGGTTTAGAATTTGATATTGTTTTTATTCTAGGAACATCTAGTATAATACCAAATCCACAAAGAAATATTTTAGAATGGTCTGAATTGCCTTTTAATAATGACACCTCTCTATTATTAGCTCCAATAAAAGGTATTGGACATGACCAAAATTTACTATATGAATACCTCTACAGAACATCTAAAGAGAAAGATGAACACGAAAAAATTCGCTTAATGTATGTTGCTGCAACTAGAGCAAAATT
>JABSQI010000099.1 GCA_013215905.1 Legionellales bacterium
ATACGGACCTAGCCCAATTCATAGATATAGTTTTGCCCCAGTTAAAAAATTTAGCGGAGCAAAAAATGTCAGTTAACTATATTCACCTAACAACACATTCTGAATGCTCCATGTCTAGTAGTATTATTCGGATGGATGAAATGTTAGATCTAGCCAAACAATATAATATGCCAGCTGTTGGATTGACTGATCATATGAATGTATTCGGTGTTGTTAAATTTTTTAAAAAAGCTATATCTAATGGGATTAAACCAATCTTAGGATGTGAATTAGATTTAATTAATGACTCTGAAGATTATGACCATTTTTCTTTAACAGTACTATGTCAAAATCAGGAAGGATATGAGAATTTATTAGAAATCTTATCTAGAGCATATCAGTTGAATAATATCCAGAAAAAACCATTAGTGGAAAAAAAATGGTTATTTGAATTATCAAGTGGGTTAATAGTGTTATCAGGTGGATATCAAAGTGATGTTGGTAAGCTAATACTTTTTAAACATGATAAGAAAGCTTTAGAATTAATAAAGGAATGGAAGAAAAATTTCAAAGATCGTTATTATTTTGAGGTTAGTAGAATAAATCGCTTAGATGAGCAGGCATTAATTAGAAAACTTGCAGTTATTTCACATGCAACAGGTGTTCCTCTAGTTGCAACTAACCATCCATTATTTTTAAATATTAATGAATATGATGCTCATTGTACCAGGGTTTGTATTAGCGAGGGTAAGTTATTATCTCATTATAATAAAAAGCCGAAATATTCTAACCAACAATACTTCAAAGATCAGCAGCAGATGCAAGAATTATTTAGTGATTTGCCTCATAGCTTAAAAAATTCAGTAAATATTGCTAAAAGATGTAATGTGAAATTATCTTTAGATACGGTATCTTTGCCTAATTTTCCTTTACCTGACAATTATACTGTTGAAACTTACTTGACTGATATTGCCCAAGCTGGGTTAAAAAATAGGTTTTCTGATAATTCTATAAATTCAAGTAATCAAGCTAGTGAATTGGAAAAAATTTACTTTAATAGATTATCAACAGAACTATCTACTATAATATCAATGGGATATGCTGGATATTTTCTAATAGTTTATGATTTTATTTTGTGGGCAAAAAATAATAATATTCCTGTTGGACCTGGTAGAGGTTCTGGTGCTGGTTCAATTGTCGCTTATTCTCTCGGTATCACAGATATAGATCCAATTAAATATGAGCTTTTATTTGAGAGATTTCTAAATCCTGAAAGAGTATCAATGCCTGATTTTGATATTGATTTTTGTATTAATGGTAGAGATAAAGTAATTGAGTATGTTGCAGAAAAATATGGGCAACATGCGGTAGCTCAAATTATAACATTTGGTTCTTTATCTGCTAAAGCCGTTGTTAGAGATGTTGGTAGAGTGTTTGGGCAACCATATGGGTTAGTTGATAGGATTGCTAAGCTAATTCCGATGGAATTAGGAATTACTCTTAATAAAGCTTTACATGAGCCTGAACTAAAAGATAAATATGATTCTGATGAAGTTGTTAAATCCATAATTGATATGGCAATTAAATTAGAAGGGATAGTTAGAAATGCAGGTAAACACGCTGGCGGAGTTGTGATTGCACCAGGAAAAATCAACAAATATTCAGCTGTATATAGGGAAAATATAGCTGATAATTTGGTGACACAATATGATAAAGATGATGTAGAACAAGTAGGTCTTATTAAATTTGATTTATTAGGGTTAAAAACTTTAACAATTATTGATAATGCTGTTAAGCTCATTAAGTCCAATACTAAGTTAGATATTAACAAAATTGATATTGATGATCCTAAAGTTTATAAATTAATATGCAGTTGTAATACAACAGCAGTTTTTCAGCTTGAATCAAGAGGCATGAAGGATCTTATTCAGAGGCTTCAGCCTGATAAATTTGAGGATATAATAGCTTTGATAGCATTATTTCGTCCCGGTCCTTTACAATCAGGAATGGTTGATGATTTCATAAATTGGAAACATGGAAGAGAAGAGGTTAAATATATCCACCCATATCTAGAGCCTGTTTTGTCTAATACATATGGAGTTATTTTGTATCAAGAACAAGTTATGGAAATTGCAAGAAAAATTGGCTCATATTCTCTTGGTAAAGCTGATTTATTACGAAGAGCTATGGGAAAGAAAAAACCACAAGAAATGGCGCAACAAAGAAGTACTTTCTTAGATGGAGCAATTGCGAATGGAGTTGAGAAAAAGATAGCAAACACAATTTTTGATCTAATGGAGAAATTTTCTGGATATGGTTTTAATAAGTCTCACTCTGCAGCATACGCCTTATTAACCTATCAAACTGCATGGCTAAAAGCTAATTATACTGCAGAATTTATGGCGGCAGTTATGTCTTCAGAATTAGAAAATTCAGAAAAATTGTTTGGGCTTATTAATGAATGTAAACATCTTGGGATTAAAATTTTGCCCCCATCAGTTAATGCAAGTAATTTTGAGTTTAGCATTGAAGATAACGATATTAGGTTTGGGTTAGGTGCTATTAAGGGTATTGGTAAATCTATAGTTGATGAAATAGTAGATAAACGTGGTAACAAAAAATTTGTGGATTTGTTAGATTTTACTAATAGAGTTGATTTAAAAAAGGTATCAGTAAGGATAATGGAGACTTTGGCATATTCTGGAAGTCTAGATTGTCTTGGCGAAATTAGAGGTGTAATAATTAGTAAATTACCTGGATATTTTAGTTTGTCAGAGAAAAAACAGCAAGATTTACAAAATGGTCAAGCGAGCTTATTTGGCGGTGAACTTGATAAGAGAATTACTAATGAAATAGATTTAGAGAGCAAAGATACTGTTACTACTAGGCAGTATTTGTCCGGAGAGATGGATACATTAGGTTTTTATTTTAGTATACATCCAATGAATTTATATCAGGAAGATATTAAAGCATTAGACATTTTACCGATAAAAACTCTCCAACAAAATAGTCTAAGGCAAGATAAAGTTATTTTTGCTGGGATCATAATAGCTATAAAAAGAATTGTGACAAAACGAGGAGATCCAATGTATTTTGTTACAGTAGATGATGGTGATGATATTATTGATGTGTTAGTTTTTAATGATGTATATCAAAATGCAGATGGTGTTATAGCTAAAGAAAAAGTTGTTAGGATAGAGTGTGCTATCTCTGTTGATAATAATGAAGTGTTAAGGTTAAGAGCTATAAAAGTAGATTGTTTACAAAAAATAAGGGAAGAAGCGTGTAAGGAGATAGAAATACATATGTCTGAGACAGAATACTCTACAGATAAATTATCTAAATTATCAGATATATTGTCAGAACAGAGGAAAGGAAAATGTACTATTTTTCTATCATATGATAAAAAACAGGCCACTGGGAAATTTAAGTTGAAAGAAAATTTTAAACCTGCAGATGATATTGTATGGAATTTAAGGAATCTTTTTGGAGATAACAGTATACTAATGAAATATTAGGAAAGGGAGTGATTATGTTTAGTACAGTACTTAAACTAATTAAATATGCGACTAGCAGCATTAAAATTACTTTGATTTTATTCTTGGGAATTTCTACTATTCATGCAAGTAATCTAGGAATGATTAAAATCATTTCTGAATATAATGAGCCTTTTATGGCCTATATTCCTATATCTTCTAAAACCGATGTAAATAAATTGCAAGTTAAATTAGCAGACGAAAAAGTATTTGCAAATAAAGGTATTATCAGAGAAGACTTTATGGATGAGATGCAGGTTGAAGTAGTAAATATTAAGGGTGAAAATAATATTGCTCTAAGTTCTAAGTATCCCGTATTCACTAATTTTTTTACTATTTTATTAGATTTGAATGAGGATGGATTACAAGAAATTTACAGTGTTTTGGTAGATTTAGATAATCCAGTTCCTATTGCCTCCTTAATGTTTGGTACAGAGTTAGGAGATGAGTTTGCTGATATAAAAGATATTCAAAAACAAATAGATTTTCCTGATATAGATATTGATAAAATCCCTGATGAAAAATTAAAAATCGAAAATATTGAGGAAAAAATACAAGAACATAAAAATGAAATTCGTGAGAAAATACAGGAACACAAAGATGAGATCTTAGATAAAATAGATACTCCAGATCTAGCTCCAGAAGATAAAATGTTATTTAAGTCAAAACTTTATCACAACATTATAAATAAAACACCAGAGGTTATTCAGGATATTTATCAACCTGATGGTAGTAAACCTACAACTGTTAGATTCAAAGAAGGAAAAATGTCTAAAACAAGTCAGGAGCGTAGAGATAAATTAAAGACAATTAACGAAGCAATTGGCAATAAGCAGAAACTGTCTAGGAAAAATGATAATGGGAACAATACCTTTCAGATTTCTATGGGTAATTCTAAGTTAGGAGATCTATTTAGGAAATATGGATATGAAAATACTCAAACAAATTACATTAATGCGCTCTATATTATTACTCTAGGATTATTATTATTAGTCATAGCCACTATTTTTCATACCATCAATAATAGAAAAAAATTAAAGAAATTATATATTGGAAATTTTAATAATAATCAAAATATTGGAGATGGAAGAGGATACTCTAGAAAAGTCCATAAGCAGCTAAAAAAATTACTGCAAAATGGTGAACTTGATAGTGCTATTAATCTTTTTAAGGATGAGTTTATAAACCAGGGAATGAGTTTATATGGACTTAGTCAATACTATACTACTTTTCAAAATTATGGCATTCAAGAACTAAATAATGTCTTATTTAGTATTGATAAAGATGAAAATTTTCATATCGAAAAAAAATCTAGTGAAAATATTAATGTAGTTGAGAAGGAATCAAAAAACGATGTAGATTCTTCTATGGCACAAAATTCTAACTATGAAACAAATGAAATTGCCAATCGCGATATTAGTCAAGACCTTCAAGTAGATTTAACAGGTGTTGCTGACGATATAGTTACTGCAAAACTTAATTTAGCTAGCGCATATATGAATATGAGAGACTTTTCGAAAGCGAAAAATATCTTACTAGAAGTGCGTCAAGTTGGTAATTTACAACAATGCAAGGAAGCTGATAGAATATTAAAAAAACTTAAATTTTAAATTGCAAATATGAGGTTAGCTTTTGGTGTTCAGTATATAGGTACTAATTATTCAGGATGGCAAAAACAACCAAATGGATTGACAATTCAAGAAGAACTTGAAAAAGCTTTTAGCAAGATAGCAGATGAAGAGGTTATGATTACTGGATCTGGTAGAACAGATGCAGGTGTTCATGCAAGTGGGCAAATATGTCATTTTGATAGCAATGCAAGTAGATCTAGCTTATCTTGGGTTAGGGGCGTTAATAGACTTTTACCATCAGATATAAATGTTACTTTTGTTACTACAATTGACAAATCATTTCATGCTAGGTTTTCAGCAGTTAAGCGTAGGTACGTATATTTAATATATAATAATGAGGTTCGTTCAAGTTTTTGGGGAAGATTTGCAGCTCTAGAATATTTACCTCTAGATGAAATATCTATGCATAAAGCAGCACAGTTACTTCTAGGAGAAAAAGACTTTACTTCAGTTAGAGATTCTGGTTGTCAAAGCAATACTCCTATCAGAGAAATATATAAGACTAGTGTTATCAGAAAAGGGAATATTATAAGGTTTGAAATAGTAGCCAATGCTTTTTTGCACCATATGGTCAGGAATATATTGGGGTTACTTATTCCTATTGGTTTAGGTGATAAGCCTATAAGATGGGTTAAAGACGTCATAAATGCTAAAGATAGAGGTCAAGGAGGGCTAACGTATTCACCAAAAGGATTATATTTGCACAAAGTTTATTATGAAAAAGTATTTTCTTTCAAATTCCCTAGACAAGACTATATAATTGATTTGTTATCTTAACTAGATCTTTAGGGGTGGGTAGTTATATGAGTTGGTTTGGAAAGTTGATTCCTCAAAAAATTAGAACAGTAAGCTCTAAAAAAAGTGATATGCCGGAAGGCTTATGGTCTAATTGTGTAAGTTGTAAATCTATTCAGTATAGAACTGAATTTGAACGGAATCTTTTTGTATGTTCCAAATGTGGATTTCATTCTAGGATAAATGCGAGAAAAAGATTACAGATAATTTTAGATGAGGGCTCTTATTCTGAAATAATAAATGACATAGAAAATAGGGATCCTTTAAAGTTTAAAGACAGTAAAAAATATAAGGATAGAGTGCTTATAGCACAAAAAAATACAAATGAAAAAGATGCACTAGTAGTTTTAAAGGGACAAATAAATCAACTTCCTGTTGTTGCTGCTGCATTTGAGTTTGGCTTCATGGGTGGTTCTATGGGTTCTAGTGTTGGAGAAATGTTTGTAAGAGGTGTAAAAGCAGCAATAGCGAATTCTTGTCCGTTTATAGTGTTTACAGCAAGTGGTGGAGCTAGAATGCAAGAAGGTGTTGTTTCTCTATTCCAAATGGCAAAGACTAGTGCTATTTTACAAAAACTTAGTAAAAGCAAATTGCCTTATATTTCTGTTCTTACTGATCCTACTC